>NZ_KV832530.1:9577-22937 GCF_001837455.1 Streptococcus sp. HMSC068F04 | reverse complement strand
AGAGCAGTTGCACATGAGAATGCAATCAGACGTTGTTTGGACTTAGGTCCAGTAAAATTAGAATGTACTTTCATAATTCTTCCTCCTTTTTCCTACTTCCTATTATAGCGCTATTTTAGAGACTTTCAAGAAAATATAAGAAATTTAGATAAAAATAAGAAAACGATTACATTGCGTTGCGAGTGAGAGGGGATGATTTTAGTTGCTACAGACCTTTCTAAAACAAAAAAATCCAGGACCTATGCCCTGGATTTAGGAGATTATGAAAAAGAAAAGTTTTAGGATGGTTATAGTATATAAAGCAAAGCCTAAAGTTTTCTTAAAGTAGAAGAAAGATTTTCTTTCCCCATTAATTCACTTTCTCAGTGGCCACACCATTTTCATCGATAACATAAGTTTTGCCGTCTTTTTCGAGGGTTGCATTGGTTGTGATTGGAGAACCGTACAATTCTTTCCCTAATGAAGTTGCTTTTTCAAAGTGATAGAGTTTACCGTCAATTTCCTTCCAAAGTGGTTGGTAGTAAGAGATTACTCTTGGATCAAGATAGCAGAGGTAACCTTTATCAGTACGGTAGAATCCTGTTCGAACGATTCCATTTTCGTCTGAAGCGTAACCGTACTGAGTTCCATTACGTAATAATTCTGCGTAAGAACCGAAAAGATAGGTTTTACCGTCTATAGTTGCTGTTCTATTATAGTAGTGTTGCTTTTCGCTTGGATCTAGGTAATAGGTTTTACCGTCAATTTCTTTCCACCCGGATAATAATTTTCCTTCTGAGTCTGCAAGATATAAACTATTATATGATTTAGCGGAACCATTAACAAGAAGTTGGCCATCTTGATTGAAGTAATAATAATTGCCATCAATTAAAAGTAAATCATCTTTGGCTTGAATACCGTTTTCCTTAAAGTAAACACGATGACCATCTAGTGTGTACCATCCGAAAACTTGTGCCCCATCATTTCCAAAGTAGAGCTTATATGAGGAACTAAAGGAATGGAATGCATTACGAAGGAGCTCGCCACTATTCTTATCGAAATAGTAGTACTTCCCATCTATAAGTGTACGCTCACCTTTGATTTGTTTCCCCGTACCATCAAAGTAGAGTTGAACACCATCAATAGTCTGCCATCCAGTAGCTACTTGCCCTTTATCTTTGAGGTAGGTCCAGTCACCATCTTTATCTTGAACAAAAGTATTTCGAAGTGACGATGTCACACGTCCTTGGTCATCAATTTCGTAGGTCATTCCATTGAGGGTTAGACTACTATTGGTCCACATAGCCCCACTATCTTTGTCAAAGTAGTAAGTATCACCATCAATGTCAATCAAGGTACCTTTAGCTTGTTTACCGTTAGCATCAAAGTAGAGTTGAATACCGTCAATGGTTTGACGACCAGTTAGAAGCTTGCCATCAGCATCGTAATAGTACCAGTTCCAATTGTCATCACGAACAAATTGGTTTTTGGCCATAAACTCAGTCACAACTCCCTCATTATCAATTGTGTAGGTCTTATCATCGACTTTCAAAGTAGTATCTGCAAGGATAATAGCGGTGTACATACCAGCATATCTCTCTGTTCGATACGATTTTGTTAGACGATAGCGCTTGCCATCGATTTCTTTCCACGTAGGCTTGTTAATACTTTCCACCTTTGGTTGGAAGTAGTGAAGGTAACCATCGGAGCCTCGTTGGATGCCCTCTAGGAGGACGCCGTTTTTATCAGTTCCATAGATTCCAGAGAAACTAGGCCCGCCCCAAAATGTTTTTTTTGAAAAAAGGGCTCCAAAATAGTTTTTTTCTATTTTACTATCTGTGACTAGATAAAGTTTGCTGTCATAACCTATGATACCATCAAGAACTTGACCCTTTGAAGCAAAGATATATTCTTTTCCATCGATAATTTGTTTACCAGTTAAGACTTCGCCGTTAGCATTGGTACGGTAGGTAGAAGTGTTTGCATGGAACATTGAAGGAGTTTCAACAATGCCATATTTGTTCTTGACCAATTGTCCTTGGTAATCAAAAAGATAAATCTTCCCATCAATTGTGACAGTATCATTTTTAGCCAAAAGTCCGTCAGGTTTGAAATAATAACGTTTACTGTCAATGGTATGCCATCCAATAAATGCAGCACCATCTTCGCCTAAGTAATTAGTATAAGTTGTATATTGAGGTTCTGTCCTATAGCCATTGAAAATTGAAGTGTGATGCCACTGATTCGTTAATAGAGAACCATCATTCTCATCGAATCGATAGTATTTTCCACCAATCTCTCGTTCTTGTCCTTTGACTTGTTTGCCATCTTTATCAAAATAAAGGATGACACCATCAACATTTTGCCAACCAGTTAATTTTTCACCGTTGGCAGTGTAGTAATACCAATCTTTTTGGTTGTCAGATTGGAAATGACCACCCGTCACGACCTGAGTAGGTAGTTGCGTTTTTTCGGTTAGGATACCATCAGCATCTGCTAGATAAGTTTTACCATCTACTTCAATACTTGTATCAGTTACCTTACGCCCATTATCTTTATCGTAGTAGTAATCCTTGCCATCAATGGTTACCTTTTCACCCTTTGCTTGGATGCCATTGTCATGGAAGTAGAGGTTGAAGCTGTCGATGATTCGTGGGCCAGTTAGTTTGTGGCCCTCGTTGTCTAGGTAATACCAGTTACCTTGATCATCAGAAGTGAACTTGCCACCTTGTGAGGGTGTTTCCTGTGAAGTAGTTACGTTGTCGCTTGTTTCAGATGAGACTTCAGCACCCCTATCGGTTGTAGCTGTCTCGTTAGCTGGAGCTGCCTCAACCTTCTTATCAGTTTCACTGGTAGGCTGTGTAGCAGTTGTTTCTGTTGGCTGAGTAGCGACATTAGTAGGTGTAGTGTCAGTAGATACTGCTACACTAGAAGTATTCTCGACAACTGTACTCGCTGGAGCTACTTCGGTTCTTGTTATAAGGCTAGCACTAGTCTCAAGATTGCTGTCAGAGACGACATTTTCAGGACTGTTAACGGCAGTTGTTTCAGGCTTGACTTCATCAGCTCCGATCTGTCCTAGTCCAATTAGTGAAGCTCCGATAGCTAAACTTGAGGCAACGATTGTGATCCAATGTTTCTTAACTTTATGAAGTTTGAAACGAACTTTGTTTTCCATAATTTTCCCCCTTGTATGGTGACTTGGTAAATTCATGCTGTGACATTTAAAACAACATGAACACCAAAAATTAATTTACGATTATATTTTAATCCTATTTTCTAATAATTTCAATAGAAAGCGGATACAAAAACGCCATGATTTTATAAAAAGATTCTTATATTCGTGATAGTTATAGCTATAAAAGAGTTTTCCTAATTTATTTATTTTTTCGTCTATAGATATGATTGAAAGAGTAATTGTCCCCATACAGTTTGAAAAATAGAGTCTTTTTTTCAAAAATCATCCTGTGTAAAATAAAGGGCATAAAAACATGAGAGGTGATTGCAATGACAAATCGTTACGACTTAAATAAAAATTTGGCACAGATGCTTAAGGGAGGCGTCATCATGGACGTTCAAAATCCTGAGCAGGCACGTATTGCTGAAGCGGCGGGAGCAGCTGCGGTCATGGCCTTGGAACGCATTCCGGCTGATATTCGTGCAGTGGGTGGTGTGTCACGTATGAGTGATCCTAAGATGATTAAGGAAATTCAGGACGCTGTTAGTATTCCAGTGATGGCTAAGGTGCGTATTGGTCATTTCGTGGAAGCACAGATTTTGCAGGCGATTGAGATTGATTATATCGACGAGAGTGAGGTTTTGACACCGGCCGATGACCTTATTCATGTGGACAAAACCAAATTTGATGTGCCTTTCGTCTGTGGAGCCAAGGACCTTGGTGAGGCTCTTCGCCGTATCTCTGAAGGGGCATCAATGATTCGTACCAAGGGTGAACCTGGTACTGGTGATATTGTCCAGGCTGTTCACCACTTGCGACTCATGAATCAAGAAATTCGCCGTATTCAAAATCTCAGAGATGATGAACTATATATTACTGCTAAAGACTTGCAGGTGCCAATTGATTTGGTCCGTTATGTCCACGAACATGGCAAGTTGCCGGTTGTCAATTTTGCGGCAGGTGGTGTAGCGACGCCAGCGGATGCTGCGCTTATGATGCAGCTGGGTGCTGAAGGTGTCTTTGTTGGTTCGGGAATTTTCAAGTCTGGAGATCCGAAAAAACGTGCGAAAGCTATCGTCAAAGCAGTGACTAACTATAATCGTCCAGATATTTTGGCGCAAGTGTCAGAAGATTTGGGGGAAGCCATGGTTGGTATCAACAAGGATGAAATTGACATCTTAATGGCAGAGCGAGGAAAATAGATGACAAAAATTGTAATACTGGCTTTGCAAGGTGCTTTTGCAGAACATGAGCAGGTCTTGAACGGACTTGGAGTTGAAACAGTTCAAATCAGAAATCGACAGGATTGGGAAGCGCACGCTGATTTAGATGGGCTCATTCTACCAGGGGGAGAGTCGACAGTCATGGGAAAACTCTTGCATGATTTAGACTTGTTTGAGCCGATAAAGGTGAAAATTGATTCGGGCTTACCTGTATTTGGAACCTGTGCAGGTCTGATTTTGTTAGCCAAAACCATAGTAGGGGACCAAACAAAACATTTGGCAAGCATGGATATCAATGTAGCCAGAAATGCCTATGGTCGCCAATTGGGCAGTTTTGTCACAGATGCTGAATTTAAAGGAATAGGGGAAATCCCAATGGTCTTTATTCGTGGGCCAATTATTGAAGCTGTTGGAGCAGAAGTGGAGATTTTAGCTCAAGTCAATGGGGCAATTGTGGCAGCTAGAGAAAAGCAGATGTTAGTGACCTCTTTTCATCCAGAATTAACGGGTGACGAAAGGGTACATGCTTATTTCCTAGATATGATTAATCCGGCAAAAGAAGAAAAGCTTTGATTCAAATTTCATAAATTCATTTACTTCTCCTTCACGCAAAAAAATCCAGAACCTAGGCCCTGGATTTAGGAGATTATGAAAAAGAAAAGTTTTAGGATGGTTATAGTATATAAAGCAAAGCCTAAAGTTTTCTTAAAGTGGAAAAAAAGTTTACTTGTGATATGAAAAAGGAAGTTGACAGTTGGTCGACTTCCTTTTTAGCGATTCCTAAATCAAAGTAATTATGAGATATCAATAGTTGTTATTTGAATTATTTTCTTATACTTCACCAGGTCCCATCAAATGTCCATTACCGTCAGCATCGAATTTGAAGGCACCAGTGTTTGTTCTAACAATGGTATTTTCAGCGCGTGCCCCATTCTTAGCATCGTAATAGTGGACAGTTCCGTCATCGTCAAATTTGAATTCACCTCTAAGTTGTCTACCGTTTTGGTCGAAGTAAACATGAATGCCGTTTAAGGTTTGAGGTCCTGTCAGTTTATCCCCTTTAGCATCAACATAGTAGTAGAAATCTTCACGATCTAAATCTTTACTTTCTCTTGGGTACTGTCCATCCTGATCTACGAGATCATTTCCAGGAATGGTAATAGTGAAGTGGAAGATGCGATCACCATCGAGATTTCGGTAATTCCAGTTGTAGACATGAACAAAGCTATCAGTGACGAGAGCACCAGAGTTTTTATCATAATAGTGTCCATCAGGGGCGAAGCGTCCCTTGACTTGTGCGCCATTAGGAAGGAAGTAAAAGCGACTATTTCCAAAGGTTTGAGGTCCTGTTAATGGCTTACCATCAGCATCGAGATAGTACCAGGCAGTAGTATAGACATTTTGATTGTTGATGTCATCACGACCAATATAAGTTAAGATTTCTTTAAAAGCATTGGTTACGAGAGCACCAGAATCTTTATCATAGTATTTACCATTTGGTGCAAAATGTCCCTTGACTTGTATACCAGTGAAATCATCAAAGTAGACTTTAACACCATTGATAGTTTGTTCTCCCTTGAGTTTATCACCTTTATCATTGACGTAAACCCAGTTGCCATCTTCAGTTTCAAGATAGCGTTTTGTTACAAGTGCACCAGAGTCTTTATCAAAATAGCGACCATCCTCTGCAAAACGTCCTTTGACTTGTTTGCCATCCTTGTCAAAGTAGACTGGAATGTTGTCAACGAAGTTGAGACCGATGAGGTTTTTACCGTTTGCATCCTTGTAGTACCAGTTGCCCTCGTTATCACTATAATAGTGACCACCAAAAACTCGTGGTGCCTTGTCTAGGGAGATTGTAGGAATGACGGGAGTGTCTGTTTCTTCACCAGGTTCCATCAAATGTCCATTACCATTTGCATCGAATTTGAAGGCACCAGTGTTGGTTCTGACAATGGTATTTTCAGCGCGTGCACCGTTTTTTGCATCGTAATAATGAACGGTACCATCTTCGTCAAATTTGAACTCACTTCTAAGTTGTCTACCATTTTGGTCGAAGTAAACATGGATGCCGTTTAGGGTTTGAGGTCCTGTCAGTTTATCCCCTTTAGCATCAACGTAGTAGTAATAGTCCTCACGATCCAAGTCATTGCTGGAAAGTGGATAGTGGCTCATATCAATAAAGTGTGATTTACCGTCAGATCCTATAGCAGAGTCGTTCGGAATAGTAAGCATAAATTTAAGAACACGATTTCCGTCTTGATTTTGGAAATTCCAGTTATAAATATGAACAAATCTATTAGTTACAAGCGCACCAGAATCTTTGTCATAGTAATGTCCATCAGGAGCAAAACGTCCCTTAACTTGTGCTCCATTAGGGAAGAAGTACATGTTTGTACCACCAAGATTTTGAGGACCTTTAAGTGGCCGTCCGTCGGCATCAAGGTAGTACCAATCAGTAGTATAAATGTTTTGACCGTTGATATCATCACGACCAATATAAGTTAAGAGTTCTTTAAAGGTCTTGGTTACAAGAGCACCAGAATCTTTGTCATAGTATCGGCCATCCTCTGCAAAACCACCTTTGATTTGAATACCGTCTTGGCTAAAGTAAACAGGAACATTATCCACATAGTTCAGACCGACAAGATTTTTGCCGTTTGCATCCTTGTAATACCAGTTACCATTATCATCACTATAATAATGTCCACCAGAAATATGAGGTGCATTTTCAAGTGTTACAGAAGGTGTGACTGGCTTTTCATTTTCATCGATTGGGGCAGGTTGTTCACTGTTTTTTGTAGGTGTTTTTGTTTCTTCGACAGGAATAGGTTCATTGACTTTTTCTACCGAAGTTTTTGTAGTAGAGGCTTCTGAAGTTGCCGTTTCAATTGGTGTAGTTTTATTTGCCTGATTATCTTGATTGCTAATTTCTTGCTCAGAAGTGATTTTTACTTGTGATTCGCTTGCTAATTCAGATGATGCGACTTCACTGCTAGGAGCTTCACTAAGAACCGTACTTGTACTAGTAGGTAGCTCAGTATTAGTTGAGATAGGATTTGTAGTAGGTGCTTTGACCTCAACATTAGTTACTGCAGTTTCTTGTGCAGGTGCAAGAATCTCAGTTGGTTGACTAGAAGTTTCAGGTGTTTTCGCTTCATCCGCAAATGCAGGTCGTGCGAGTAAAGTAAAAGTAGCTAGAGCGGTTGCGCAAGAAAGTGCCACAAGGTGTTTCTTTGGGTTAGTCCTTTTCGTAATCATGATAAATTCCCCTTCATCTTAAAATCTTTTCAGTCTAAAAACTGAAATAATGCAAAAATAACTTAATTACAATTGATTGATGACTTAAATCTCTGTAAGGTAGCCGTTTTCATCAATATGATAATTTTTTCCATCAATATTGGCATTACGATTACGCCACATTTGACCATTGTTTGGATCGAAGTAAAGCTTATGTCCCTTGTAGTCTACAATTTCTCCCTGAACTCTTATTGGGAGACCAGCTGCATCACGGAAGTAGTAGTATTCACCCCAAACTTGTTGAAGTCCAGTTACTGCAATACCGTCTTTATCGAAATAGAGCCATCCAGGAATATAACCATGTGAATATTCAAAAAGCATATTCTTGTCGTTATAAATCATACGATTTTTGACAAGTTCACCAGTATAAGGTTCAAAGTAACGGATACCTTCTGGGAACCTAATAAATTGCCCCATAACATTGGTTTGGCTGTCATTGTTGTTGAATCCGATTCCTCGAGCTTGTCGTCCGTATTCAAAATAATAATATTCTTTTTCGCCTTTCTTTTGCCAGCCTGTAACGTATTGTCCGTCGTCGCCGAGGTAAAATGTTCCGAAATCCATGCTCTTATAGCCACCAGGAATTCCCCCTAGAGATCTGACATAGCGGTTTCGCCAAAGTTCACCATCATGTCCAAAGTAGTATGGCTTGCTATCAATGTAAACTTTATGGAAGTCATCCCAATCTCCTTGGTACCAAGGAATGGAGACTCTATACGCAGTGTCAGGATAGAAATAGTAACGGTTTCCATTAATATCTTGCCAGCCTGTTACAGCCACACCATATTTACCAAAGTAACGGTATTCATCGTGAGGAAAATCAGCTACCTTGACAAACTGTTCAGTTATCCTATGCCCTAGATTCTGGTCGTAGAAATAATAATGGTTATTACGTTGGACAGACTCACCTTTGGCTTGTTTACCATCTTCATGGAAATACACGTGCTGATTGTCAACAACGTGTGCGCCTATAAGGTCTTTACCGTCTTTTTTGTAGTGCCAACTACCTTGTACGTCACTATACCATTGACCACCTGTAATATTTTCTTCAGGATCTTCGTCTTGAATTTCTGTGTTTTCATCGTTATTGAAGGAAGAAACATCAGTCTTAAGTCGATTTTCTGAGATGTCCTCATATCTAGCGTTTTCCATACTAGCAGTTTCACTTACTGTAGCTCCTGTTTTAGAAGTAGGTATTTCTGATCTTGTTGAATTTGTTTCAGAGATAACTGTACTTGAAGCCTCTGAAGCGGGTTTAGCTGTTTCAGGAATAGCTGTAGTATCAGTGGTAACACTTGTAGCTTCGCTATTGATAATGCTTGTGCCTGTTGGTGCATCTGTTGTAGTTGCTGTTGGATTTTCATCAAGTGTCTTAGTCTCAACAGTAGCCACTACATTTTCTATAGCAGGTGCGACAACTTCGGTCTTAGCATTCGTATCAGATGCTTTTACTTCTTCCGCAAATGCAGGGCGAGCAACTAGGGAAAAAGCAGCTAGTGCGGTTACACAAGAAAGTGCCACAAGGTGCTTCTTGTACACGTGCCATGGATAATTCATTTCAGTATTCATGATAGACTCCTTTCATAAAATGAACACCGATGTTTGGGTGGTTATAAAGGAGCTCGCCGTTAAAATAGTGTTAAAAGTAGGCAAATCTGTTAAAACGACTGAGTCCCATATCTAAATCTCTCATGTCATGACCATAAGAAGATTTTATAGGGGAGCACGTCAAACGTGTGGCAAGGAGAATATGCTTATGCTGTGTAATTCATATCTAGAAACAAGTGTCTTCACTTATTTATCCTAATACTTTTATTTCTCTCCTTTCGTTTTATTATTGAATCCAGCCTATGGCATATGTCTTTAAATACAAAAAACTAGAACTTTTAGTTTGAAACATTCTCTCTAAAGCTCTAGTTTTGTATTATAGACAGATGTGTGTATGAAAAGAGCCTTAGATTATCATGCCAAAGTGCCTAAGGACCAGTTTTCATGCATAAAAAATTATTTTGACGTTAGAATTCTAAAGCCAAGTTCCTAATCCTAATCCCTCTGTAGTACACTTTCAACGTTTTGGTAAAACGCTTACATGCTCACCTATCTTTATTATAATACTTTTTTAATTACAAACAAGTTTTTTTACAAGATAATCGTAAATGTTAAAAAAATGTCATAATTGGGTTCTGTTTGAATGACAGTGATTGATTATATGAAAAAGGAAGTTGACCAACTGTCGACTTCCTTTTGTGTTTTTTTAAAGAACATTTAGACAAACATACTTACTATAATAAGATAAATCTCACAATTGAGTAGGACGTCCGTTTTCATCAAAGAGATAGGTTACTCCGTTAATGGTACGTGTCTGATTAGTAACAAGTTCGCCAGAATTTTCATCATAATAGCGAGTTCCTTTATAATCTGAGATAAATTGTCCTTTGACTTGTTTACCATTATTTCTGAAGTAGAGATGTTGTCCGTTTATAACTTGATCGAAAATAAGCGCTTTTCCGTCAGGACCAAAGTAGTACCAATCTCCCTCCCAGTTAAAGAATTGGTTAGTTAAAGCAGCACCTGTCTCAGCATCAAAGAAGTATGTAGGTGCAGCTTTTGAAGTGCTATTATAGTAATTTTCATTATAAGGGTTAACTAATAAGCCACGGACCTGATCATAATAATGCCCATATCTTGATTCTGGTCCATCAGAGAAATAATAGATCTTACCATTAATCTCTCGTAGCCCTTTGACTTTTCGACCGTTTTCATCAAGGTAAAACCAATTATTGCCTGATTTTATGAGACCGGTTTTGTGGATAGCAGCACCTGTTTCTTCATCATAATATGGAAGAGTGTTGTAGGGTCCTAATCCACCTCGAATAACTTCACCCCAAGAATAAACACAATAGTCTTTTCCATCTATTGTCATTCTACCGAAATCCCCATTACTATCAAAGTAGTATAATTTGTTTCCGGCCTTGAAAAATGTATTTTTAGGGATTTCTTGCCGAGCACCAGTGTCTTTATCATAGTAATAGCCGTCCAAAACAAGGTCCTTAGCTTGACCACCGAAGTAGTAAGGGTGGAAATAGACATTTACACCATCGATGGTCTGAGACCCTTTTAGTAAGATTCCCTGATCATTAGCATAATACCACTTGCCTTTATGGGTAAAGTAACGACCTTTGACTAGGGCGCCAGAATCTTTATCGAAGAATTTTTCAGCCGGAGTATAGCTAGCATGATCCTTTTCAGTAATTAATCGTCCATCTTTAGTAATGAAGTTACCCTTAACTTGAACACCAGTAATAGTGTCGAAATGGACTTGTACACCATCAATAGTTTGTTCTCCTTTTAGGATTTTACCTTCAGAACCAATATAATACCAAGCATCGTTGATTTGCACATAGTGATTCTTTCCTAAATCAGTCTTGGCACCAGAGTCTTTGTCGTAGAAGTAACCGTCTTCGTCAAATCCACCTTTAAGTTGTTTACCATTTTGAGGGTTGAAGTAAACGGCTACATTATTAATGATTTGAGCTCCTTTGAGTCGTCTACCTTTACTATTTACATAGTACCAATCTGATCCGACTCGCACATAGCTATTGGTTACAAGAGCTCCAGTGATACCATCATAGTATTTACCATTCACGGCGAAATCACCTTTTATTTGAGTTCCCTTTTGTTTGTCAAAGAAGTATTCGGTATTTTTGATAACAGCTAACCCTTTAACGGGATTACCCTTATCGTCTATATAGTAAGTTTTATCTTTGACTGTAATGAATTGATTATAAATTAATCCTCCAGTATCTTTATCGTGGAACCTGTCATTAGAGTCAAATGTTCCTTTTGCTTGTACACCATTGTTATCAAAATAGACATCAACACCATCAATTGTATGGTATCCTGTTAAGATTTTTCCATCATTACCAACATAGTACCAATTCTCTTTGATTTGGACGTAACGGTTTTTACCAAGGTCAACGAGATTACCATCTTGATCATAGTACCGTCCTTCAGCAAAATTATCGAATATTTGCCAACCACCGTAATTGTTAGAGTAATTTCCTAATTCGTGGAAGTACACTTGCTTTCCATCAATGGTTTGAGGTCCGGTTAATGGTTGTCCTTGATTATCCAGATAATATCTCTCGTTTTGACCAGTAGTACTATTATAGGCAATGACGTATTGATTTTTGACTAAGGCACCGGAATCCTTATCATAATAGCGGAAATTCTTACCTGAATAATCAGATATGAATCTGCCTTTGACTTGGACACCAGTGTTCTCGAAGTAAACATCCATACCATTAATCGTTTGTCTGCCTGTTAAAATTGTGCCGTCATCTCCAGCATAGTAACAATATCCATTTAAGTGGAAGAAGCGGTTTGTTCCGAAATCAACTTGTTTACCTTTATCATCATAATAACGACCATTTTCGGCAAATTTATTAAAAACTTGTTCAGGTTCAAAATAATACAATGCCCCATTGATTTCTTTGACACCAGTAAACTTATAGCCGTTTTCATCAATGTAATAGGTTTTATCACCATACATATTCACAATACGATTGGTGACGAGCCAACCATTATTTTTGTCATAAAAACGGTTATCAGCTGCAAAGTGTCCTTTAACTTGTTTGCCATCAGTGTCAAAATATACATTCATGCCATCAATGGTTTGAGGCCCTTTTAAAATCTTGCCATCTTTACCAATGTAGTACCAGTGAGTGTGAAGTTGGTAATAGCGATTGGTACCTAAATCAGTTCGTTTGCCTTCTTTATCATAATAATAGCCATCAGGACCAAATTCGTCTTTGATTTGTGCAGGTGAAAAGTAGTACCAAGCACCTCCAATATTTTTTTGACCTGTAACTCTATTACCATTTTCATCTACAAAGAAGTCATACATTGAATGAACAAAGCGATTAGTCACCAAGGCACCAGAATCCTTGTCGTAATAATGCTCATCACTAGCAAAGTCACCCTTTACTTGGATACCATCGTAATTGCTAAAATAGACTTTAACACCGTCGATAGTTTGAGGTCCTTTTAAAATCTTGCCATCATTTCCGATGTAGTACCACTTATTATGTAATTGAACATAGTGATTGGTACCAAGATCGGTCCGTAGACCATTTTTGTCATAATAACGACCTTCAGGGTCGAATGACTCTTTTAACTGGGCGCCAGAATCGTTAAAGTATGTCCAATCTCCGTTAATTTTTTGATGACCGATAAGCCTATAACCTTCTTTGTTTACATAGTAGGTGTTATAGCCATCATTGACATAACTGGACGTAACTAGAGCACCAGAATCTTTATCGTAAAAGTGTTGATCTAAGCCAAATCTTCCTTTTACTTGTCTACCTTTATAGTCAAAATAAACCTTAACACCATCGATAGTATGACCATCAATGTAGTCATCGCCATTTTCATTTCTATAATGCCAAAAACCATCATCGTCAGTGTAATACTCACCACCTGTAACATTTTCCACTCGAGAAGACCATGGTGGAGGTGGGTAAATACCTCTGTCGGTAACATCTATAGTACGGTCTTCATGGGATGCAGTTTCTTCCGCAGTTTTTTCTGTCACACTTGTTGCGACAGATGATTTAGATTCTGAATTTTGTGTTTCAGAGGCTGAAACAAATGTGCTTGTGACTTCAGAGCTTGGTTTTTC
>NZ_KV832530.1:6278-9477 GCF_001837455.1 Streptococcus sp. HMSC068F04 | reverse complement strand
CAGAGCTTGGTTTTTCAGAGACTGTTTCTGATGAAGCCACTTCAGAGGCAGCTACTGGTGCTTCTGATACTGTAGCAGTTTCGCTTGAAGCAGTAGAAGGTGTGTTTTCTACTGGTTTGGCTGTGGCTTCATTAGTCGCTGGAGCCTCAACGTCAATAGCGCCTTCTTTGATGATGGCTTCAACAGTCGCTTCATTAACAGGGGTATGGTGTTCTTCAGCTGAAGCGTAGTTAAGGCCTGCAAAACTCAATCCTAAAGTAAGCCCTGTCACTGCAATAGTTACCCAATGTTTTTTAACTTTGTGAAGTTTAAAATGTACTTTCTTTTCCATGATAATTCTCCTTTCATTTTAAACTTTTACATATCACAAATAAGGACTGTCATGAGATTTTATGAAAAGTGAGCATTAGGTAGGAGTACCTAACGATGTGGGTTAATTTTCTTATGACAACCCTTATTTTCTCCCAATCTCCTCAATTTCAGTATTGTGAGACTGCTCAAGGCAAACATGAGTTATAGAAAAATAATTCTGTGTAACACGATAATGCTTTGAAATATGTTCTCCTTTCTATGCTGAGACTATCTCGTTTTTTTTTAAGGCTATGGGACACAAAAAACTAGAGCTTCCTAGTATGAGGTATCTCCTCTAGAGCTCTAGTTAGAAACGATGTTTTTTTAGAAATGAGCCCTAGTTTTATGGTTGAGCAACTTAGGAATGATTACCCTACAATAAACCGTATTTAGGCATTAGCGAAATAATGTCAAATCTTTTAGATAATCCCCTAAGTGTCCATTAAAACAAAAATCAAAGCGCTTACATTTTTGTCTAACTTCATTATAATCCTTTTTTAAGAATAAACAATAGAAACTAACAGAATTATCAAAAACAGGTAAAAAGGAAGTCGATTTTGAACGACTTCCTTTTGTTATAAGCAGTTGAAATCATTAGTAACTTGTAAGAAATTATCTAAGGATATGACCAACGCCGTTATCATCAAAGAAATAAGTAACATGATTTACTGTCAAGGTCACATTTTCAGCACGATTACCAGAGTCAGGAAGGTAGTAGTAGATTTTATCATTTAAAATGACGAGTTTATCTTTAGCTTGTATGCCCTTCTTTCCGTAATTATAATTATCATCGTAAAAGTAGACATGCTTGCCATCGATGACTTGTTTTCCAGTCAGAATATTTCCCTTACTATTTGCATAATACCAGTTATTCTTATGTTCGAAGTATTTTCCGGTTACAAGGGCACCAGTCTCTTTGTCATAATAATGATCACCACGGTATGGATAATTAAACTCACCTTTCACTTTTTCGCCGTATCTAAAGTAGTACTGAATTCCGTCCAAATATTTAGTACCGTGAAACTTCTTTCCTTTTTCATCAACATAAAACTCTTTGCCGCCATCCTCAACCAATCTATCTGTTACTAAAGCACCGTTATCTTTATCGTAATAGTGATTATCAGGAGCAAAATGGCCTTTGTATTGGACACCATTGGTGCCGAAATAAACGTTGACGTTATCAATGGTGTGGGCACCAAGGAGGAGGTAACCCTTGTCATTGACATAGTACCAGTTACCTTCGGAATCACTGATATAGCGGTTTCGTTCAGTTGATTGACTTTTAATGCTGAGGACACCAGATTGGTCTGCCACATAGGTCTTAC
The DNA here is from genome assembly GCF_001837455.1 of Streptococcus sp. HMSC068F04. Classification (NCBI taxonomy): domain Bacteria; kingdom Bacillati; phylum Bacillota; class Bacilli; order Lactobacillales; family Streptococcaceae; genus Streptococcus; species Streptococcus sp. HMSC068F04. The sequence goes on along the minus strand of NZ_KV832530.1, from coordinate 7,801 downwards.
CATCGAAATCAAAAGTTGTATCTTTAACCTTTCGACCGTTATCTTTATCAAAATAGTAAACCTTGCCATCGATATCAACGAACTCTCCCTTAGCTTGGCGATGAGTTCCTAAATGGAAATACATGTCATAGCCATCAATAGTTTCGTCACCAACACCAGGTTGTCCATACTCATCGTAGTAGTACCAGTAGCCCTCTTTATCTTGAGAAAAATGAGCGCTCTTAGGTCGAAGGTCCTTAAAATCACTAGAGATGTATTTTCCGACACCATCATTGTCAAATTCATAGATATTTGGAAATTCTCTCATAATATAGTGTGTAGGAATATTCAACCGTATATTTCTAGCGATGGTACCATCACTGTAGAAGTAATAGTTGTTGAAAAATCTGTGCACGACCATATTTCCATTATCTTGGAAATAGTACTTATTACCATTGATGGTTTGCCATCCTGTGACTGGTAGGCCATCGGCACCAAAATAATACCTTTCGAGTTCAGGATGTTCTTTGCTGTCATAATTGGAATAAGGAGCAAAGTCAAATCTTATTTCTTTAGCATAGTTTTCTTCAGGAATGAATCGTCCAGCTTTGAAGGTGACGAGTCGGTTCGTCACAAGGGCGCCGTTATCTGGGTCGTAAAAATAGGATTTACCATTGACCTTACGGCGTTCACCCTTGACCTGTCTACCATTCGAATCAAAGTAATAAGTCAAACCATCAATGGTTTGTAGTCCAGTAACTAGTTTTCCATCTTTATCCATATAGTACCAGTGACCACCATTATCTTGTAGAAAAGCTGGATGGTTATTTGCCACCGTAACGATACCATTAGGATCAATATTCAGTTTGAAATCACCGTTGTTGAGATGTGTGTCTTTAACTAATTGTCCTGCATTTTCTTTGCCAGCATCTCCAAACAGATAGAGCTTGTCACCAACCACGTTCAAGCCGTAGCTAAGTTGGCTGTTTCTATCAGGATTAAAGTAATAGGTTTGTCCTTTGATATCTTGTAAGCCAGAAACTCGCACGCCATCGCTACCTAGATAGTAAGTTTGACCATTTTCTTCAACAAATTCATCATGGAGCATACGTGCACTATCTGTAAAGTAATAGAGTTTTCCATCAATGGTTTCGAAACCAGGATGTTCTCGCTCTTTTTTGAAATAATAGCGTTCTCCATTAATATCTTGCCATCCCATAAGCTTATTACCGTTGTTATCGTAGTAATAAGTAACGTAATAAGGATGTCTTGTGGTAATAAGACTACCTAAATAGTTTTCTGTTTCAATGCGTTCTTCTTTTTCGGTAACAAATCCATTCCTTTTTTCAGTAAAGGCAGAACGGTCAGTTCCTCTTGTGATATTTTCGTTTGGGATATCACCGACAGGTGACACATTCTCAGCTGTAACACTCTCACTAGTTGTTGCACTCACCTCAGAATGTGCAGTTTCAGAATTAGCTAGTTCCGAACTAGCTGTACTTGTGACTTCAGACCTTGGTTTTTCAGAGACTGTTTCTGTTGAA
>NZ_KV832530.1:2453-6178 GCF_001837455.1 Streptococcus sp. HMSC068F04 | reverse complement strand
TTGGTTTTTCAGAGACTGTTTCTGTTGAAGTAACTTCAGAGGTGACTACTGGTGTTTCTGACGCTGCGGCAGCTTCACTCGAAGCGGTAGAAGGTGTGTTTTCTGTAGGTTTAGCTGTGGCTTCACTAGTTGCTGGAGCATCGACGTCAATAGCACCTTCTTTGATGATAGCTTCAACAGTTGCTTCATTAACAGGGGTAGGTTGTTCTTCAGCTGAAGCGTAGCTGAGTCCTGCAAAACTCAAACCCAAAGCAAGCCCTGTCACTGCAATAGTTACCCAATGTTTTTTAACTTTGTGAAGTTTAAAATGTACTTTCCTTTCCATGATAATTCTCCTTTCATTGAAAGATAAATTGGAATTATATGTGTGAAATAAATATTATTCGTAAATATATTTAATAACCCTTCCATCACCGTTTTCATCGAAATGAACAACCTCAGCTTTCACCTTGTAACGAATTGAGTGATTAAAAGTAATGTCAACATTTTTAGCACGTTTTCCAGTTTTTGGGTAATAATAATGGTAGTAGTAGTCATTTCCCGCCCAAATTGTTCGCAATTCATCGTAGCCTAGTCTACCATCATCGTGAAAATAGTAGTAATCATCTCCAATCTTTTGTTCACCCTTATAACATTTACCATCACTACCAACATAGTAACGATAACCGTCAATGTCAACGAATTTGTCACGTCCTAAGTCAACAAGTTCACCACTATTCTTGTCATAGTAATAACCATCATCAGCAACAATACCTTTAGCTTGTTTACCATCTTTATCAAAGTAAACCTTAACATTATCGATAGTTTTGTGTCCAGTTACCTTTTGACTATTTTCATCGACGTAGTACCAACTATTAGAATATTTTTTACCAAAATATCTAGTAATTGCACCAGTTGAGGTGTCTGCTAGACTAGGGTATCTATCGAATTGAAATACTTGAACATAATTATGGTCGATAGGGTCATTACCTAGGTCAGTAATAAAATGCCATGGTTTTATTTGAACATAACGTTTTGTGACTAAGCCTCCGGTGTCTTTATCGTGATATCTACCATCTGGTGCGAAATCCCCTTTTAACTGTGGTCCATCAGGGTAGAAGTAGTAGTCCTCACCGTTAATAATCTGATAACCTGACACCTTGTAGCCACTATTATCTAGGTAGTAGCGGAATGTAGTTGAGATAGCATTAGCACGCCATTCACGAGCGATTCTTACAGTACGCTCTCTGAAAGTATTTCTTGCTAAGTTACCTGTATGTTTATCGTAATATTTACCGTTTTTTGCGAAACCTCCTTTTACTTGCTCTCCATTTTCATCGAAGAATACAGTTTCACCATTAATAGTATGTTCGCCTTTTAAAGCGATTCCTTCGGAACCAAAATAGTAAAAAGGTTTTGTATCATCACTAAATCCATTGTGGTCAGAAGGGACGTATAAGTTCCTAGCTAGATGACCATTATCATTCATATAATGGATATTGTGGTAGTCATCATAAAACAGTCCATTTTTTTTGATATCATCTTTCTTTTCAGTAATGACACCTTCTTGATCTGAAATATAAAGTTTATCGTTCACTTCAAAAAGTGTTCCAATGACACGCTCACCATTAATTTTATCGTAGTAGTATTTGTTTCCTCCTTGTTTAATAAACTCACCTTTAGATCGCTTTCCGTTATGGTCAAGATAATACCATTTACCATTTATCATAACTGATTGGTTGACTCCTAAATTAACACGAGCACCGGTATCTTTATCATAATAGTAACCATCGTCTGCGAATTGGTCTTTGATTTGTTCACCATAGGCATTAAAATAAACAGCAACACCATTTATTGTTTGGGGACCGTGAAGGAATTTTCCGTCATATCCTGCATAATAGGTGACTTTTTTAATTTTAGGGTTAAGATAGTCATTCTCTAGGTGATAGATAGTAACGTATTGATTTTTGACCATCATTCCTTGGTAGTCATAATAATAGCTGTTTTCAAAGTCATCGGTAACAATTTGGTTACGATAGTTTAAAGCATATGGTACTTCAGAGAGTTTACCTTCATTATCAGCTTTATAGGTCTTACCATCGATTTGAATAAGAGAGTTGATAACCATTTGTCCATTATGCAAATCATAGTAATGTTTTGGTAGACCTGAATTTGAGTAGCTAGCCTCACCTTTTAGTTGACGACCATTACCGTCAAAACAAACATGATAACTATCGACAATTTGATTTCCAATGAGTTTTTGACCATTTTCATCGACATAGTACCAGTTTCCATTGTCTTCTACATAAGCATTGGTAACAAGTTCACCACTATCCTTGTCATAGAAGTGTCCATTCGGAGCGAAGTGTCCTTTAACTTGGACCCCACTGTCCTTAAAGTAAACTTTGACGTTATCAATGGTTTGTTCGCCAATGAGTTTATTGCCATCGGAGTTGTAGTAATACCAATTTCCTTTATCATCGCTGACATATTGGTTATGGAATCTAGAGTCACCTTGGATAGTTATGTTTCCTTCTTTATCTGCGATATAATGGGTACCGTTTAACTCAAAGGAAGTGTCCTTGACTTTACGACCATTGTCTTTGTCAAAGTAGTAGATTTTATTATCAATATTAATAAATTCACCTTTAGCTTGATGTCCTTCTGGACGAGATGATTCATGGAAGTAGAGTTCAAAGCCATCAATAGTTTTAGGTCCAGTGACAGGAAATCCGTCTTTGTTGAAGTAATACCAACGACCTTCGTAGTCCATCATAAATTGATTTTTTGGATATTCTATATTATTTTCTGAAGGAAGAGTATAGTAAATTGGGAACGGATAAGTCACAATGTTTAGTTGTTTATTGAGATAATCAGCCACCCCATTGTGGTCTGAATAAAATACATATGGCATAGACTTCCGAAGACCCTTTTCGATGATAGGAAATTGTTTGTTTTTAGCTAAAGCCCCTTTGTCATCAAAGTAGTAGCGTTTGTGATCTAATTCCATTAGTCTATGAACAGCAACTTGGCCATCGTCATAGATGTAATAGTCATCACCTAAAATCGTCTGACGACCTTTCTTAAGTGTGTTACCATTTTTATCAAAATAGTAACGTTCTAATCCAGGCATTACATAATAGTTTGGTTCGATATAAGCAGGTTCATTGAAGTAAACAACTTTACTATAGTTTTCTTCTGGAATATAGTGGCTGTCTTTGAATGTAATAAAACGGTCTGTTACTAGCTTGCCATCGTTTTCATCGTAAAAGTGGAGTTTGTCGTCAACTTTCCTAAGCTGCCCTTTTACCATAGTGCCGTCATCGTTAAAGTAATATTGGAAACCGTTGATTTCTTTTGGTCCGGTAACCAGCTGCCCTTTTGTATCTACATAATAGGTAACACCATTTGCATCTGAAACGAAACTCTCTCTTTTATCTGTCTTTTTTGTGATACCTTCCGCTTCAACAGTGATGGTGAAATCGCCATCTTTTTGTGAGGTATCTAAAGTTGTTTTATCAGGAGAAGTACTTATGATGAGGTTTTCGTTGTTTGTAGGTGTATTTGTTGCACTTACCTCAGAATGAACAGTTTCAGAATTAGATGCTTCCGAACTAGCTGTGCTTGTGACTTCAGAGCTTGGTTTTTCAGAAACAGTTTCTGTTGAAGCCACTTCAGAGCTGGCCACTGGTGCTTCTGATACTGTGGCAGCCTCACTCGAAGCGGTAGCAGCTGTGTTTTCTGCA
>NZ_KV832530.1:0-2353 GCF_001837455.1 Streptococcus sp. HMSC068F04 | reverse complement strand
AACAGGGGTAGGTTGTTCTTCAGCTGAAGCATAGTTGAGACCTGCAAAACTCAATCCCAAAGCAAGCCCTGTCACTGCAATAGTTACCCAATGTTTTTTAACTTTGTGAAGTTTAAAATGTACTTTCTTTTCCATGATAATTCTCCTTTCATTGTAAACTGTCATTATTGAGAAGGAGTATTTATAACTTCATTAACTAATTGGTGTTCCGTTTCCATCCGCATCAAAATGATAGGTTTGCCCTTTAATAGTAATGTCAATATTTGACAAACGGGCACCTGAGTTAGCATCGTAGTAGTGGATTTTACCATCGACGGTGACTAGTTCACCTTTGGCTTGTTTACCGTTACTGTGGAAGTAGACTGGAACATTGTCAATGGTTTGTTCACCGGTCAAGGCGTACCAGTTTGGACCAAAGTAATACCAACTACCTTCCCATTCATGGTATTGATTTTTAAGAGCAGCGCCTGTTGCTTCATCCAGATAGTAGATGTGGCTACTGTTAGGGATAGTATCACTGTAATACGCATAGATGAGCTCACCTCTACTTTGCATTCCGTAGTAGTATTTACGAGTAGGAAGTCCAAAGTAGTAGAGTTCGCCATCGATAACTTGAACGGAGACTAATTTGTTTCCCTTACCGTCTAAATAATACCAGTGATTATCTTTGGTTTTAACGAAACCAGCTTTTGTGACTTTTTTACCATCAAATCCGATATAGTCTCCACTATCTCCGTGGCCTGTGAATTCTCCGAAGGCCTGATGACCATCTCCAACGATAAGATTCACTTCTTCACCATGAACAATATGTGTTCCTGAGTAAACTTTTCTACCATCTTGACCAACATAATAGCGTTTGCCATCGACTTCGACGATTTGGTCTCGGACAGCAGCACCTGTGTCTTTGTCATAAAAATGATCAGCATTGGCAAAAATACCTTTGGCTTGGACACCGTCTTTATCAAAATAGACTTCTACACCACCTATAGTTTGAGCACCAATTAATTTATCGCCCTTATCATTGACATAGTACCATTTGCCATCTTTTTCGACATAACGGTTGGTAACGAGGGCTCCACTATCTTTATCATAATAATGGCCGTTTGGCGCAAAGTCCCCTTTAACTTGAGAATAGTCATCACGGAAGTAGACATTGACATAATCTATCACTTGTTCACCCTTTAAAGGATAACTAGATTTATCAACATAGTACCATTTACCTCCAGCAGTAACATAACTATTTTTGGCTGTAACTGGAGTCAATTTACCATTTTCATCTGCAATTGATGTTGGGTATCTATCATCTACAGCAATAAAAGTGAAAGCATTGGTGAGGATAGCACCTCTTACGCCGTTAATGTATTTAGAAAACTGAGCATAGTACCAGTTTCCATCAACTTGGAACAGTGGGTTTGGGCTGCCAGGAACATCATCTCTTAGTGAACCAGATTCATCAAAATAGTAGAGTTGTCCATTAATACGCTTGAATCCATGGACAACATGTCCATTTTCATCAGCATAAACAGAAGGTGTCCAGAGGTATCCTCTCAGGTACATGTATCTGATTTTACCCCAGCCATTATAGACTTTTTGTCCCTGTTCATTGTAATAACTTTCAGTACCATCAGGATTCTTGAATTTAGAATAATAGACCATGTCTGGTTGGAAGTAGTACTCTTTACCGTCGATGGTTTTAGGGCCAGTGTAAATATTACCGTCATTGTCATAGTAGTAATAAATGTCGTCGCTGGTTCCGTTAATGTAGCGAGTACTATGGTAGAGGGCAATCTTATTATTCCAAAGTTCGCCATTTTCAGGATGGAAATAATATCCTTTACCCTCAATAACTACTCTTTGTCCTTTTGTTTGAAGCCCCTTGTCATTAAAGTGGTAAGTTTTGTCTCCAATTTCTTGAAGGCCAGTCACTTTTTCACCTGTCTTATCTACATAATACCAGTGGTTATCGCCAGTAGTAACAAAAGATTCAGTTGTTAGATGTCCAAGTTCACCATCATAATAATGTCCATCTTGGGCAAAGTTTCCTTTGACCTGTTTACCATCCTTGTCAAAATAGACATGCTGTCCATCAATTAGGTTTGGACCTGTCAGATCCTTGCCATCTTTTTTGTAATGCCAATTGCCTTGTTCATCACTATACCATTGACCACCCGTGATATTCTTTTCAGCAGAGGGAACTTGAGAATTAGGGGTATCAGTATCACTAGTTGTTGGTGACACATTCTCAGGTGTAACACTCTCGCTAGTCGTTGCACTTACCTCAGAATGTGTAGTTTCAGAATTAGCTACTTCCGAACTAGCTGTACTTGTGACTTCAGAGCTTGGTTTTTCAGAA
>NZ_KV832529.1:0-3207 GCF_001837455.1 Streptococcus sp. HMSC068F04 | reverse complement strand
ATACGGTCAGCCACACTACGGGCAAAGCCCATTTCGTGGGTTACGACAACCATATTCATACCACCTTTGGCAAGTTTTTGCATAACCGCAAGCACGTCACCGATAGTCTCTGGGTCAAGAGCTGACGTTGGTTCGTCAAAGAGCAAGAGCTCAGGATTCATAGCAAGACCACGGGCGATAGCGATACGTTGTTTTTGTCCACCAGAAAGCATACCAGGGTATGAATCTTTCTTGTCCCACATGTTAACGTAGCGAAGGAATTTTTCAGCGGTCTTTTCAGCCTCTGCCTTACTGATTCCAAGAACCTTGATAGGTGCCAAGGTTACATTTTCAAGAACGGTTTTGTGCGGGTAGAGGTTAAAGTGTTGGAAAACCATACCGGCTTCCTTACGCAATTCTACCAAATCTTTGGCAGAAGCTTCCGTCACATTATGTCCGTTAACGATAAGCGTACCGTTATCGATTGATTCTAAGGCGTTGATTGTACGGATGAGAGTGGATTTCCCAGACCCAGAAGGTCCCAAGAGAACCACAACTTGTCCTTTTTCAATTTCTAGATTGATATCACGAAGTGCATGATAGTCTCCGTAATATTTATTAACATTTTTAAATTCAATAAGTGCCATAAGAGCCTCCTATAATGGATTTACTTGTTAGCTTTTCTAACATATATTGAATTTTAGCATAAGTAAAGTCGAAAGTCAAAAAATTCCGAATATTCTTTCAAAACGTTCGGTTTTTACTAAATAATTAATCATTTTTTGATATAAATATGAGAAAAACAAAAAACCACCCGTAGGTGAGTTTTTATTTTATTCACTAGCTTGCTCCCATTGTTTAGAGAGGTAGCGAGAGTAGCTAGAAATAGCAAAGTTAACCACGAAATAAGCTAAAGCCACAATTCCGTATAAGGTAAAGATTTGGCTAGGTTCGTAGTAACCACCCATCAAAATCTGACTCTTACCAAACAATTCTTGTAAGGCGATAACAGAGTAAAGGAAAGAAGTATCCTTGATAACTGTTACGAATTGAGAAATGATAGATGGTAACATCTTACGAATAGCTTGTGGGAAGATGATGTAAATAAAAATTTGTTTGTTGTTAAATCCTTGAGACAAGCCGGCTTCCGTTTGGCCATGGTCGATAGAGTTCAGTCCCCCACGAATGATTTCCGCCAAGGCAGCAGAGGTAAAGACCGTGAAAGAGGTAATCCCTGCAGCAGTTGACTTGAGTTGGAAGACCAAGAAAATGATGAAAATCCAAAGCAAGTTAGGAACGTTACGGACGAACTCAACGTAGATAGAAGCTATCCAACGAAGGATAGGATTCTTTCCGTTACGCATCACCGCCAGAATTGTTCCGAACAGGGTAGATAGCACGATGATGAAGAAAGACAAGTAAAGGGTCGTCCACATCCCTTGTGCCAAGAATTTAAGGTTAGTAGCTGATAAAACTTCTGACATAGTGGATCTCCTTAGTAAGCTTTCTTATTCTCTTCTTCTTTACGACGTGCCCAAGTAGCAAGAGGGAAACACATAATAAAGTAGAGGAAGGCAGCCCCAGCAAAGGCCGGCACATAGTTAGTGGTATCATAAGCCCAGGCCTTAGCAGTGAACATGATATCTGCCCCAGAGATAATGGCAACTGTTGAAGTATTCTTAATCAAGTTAACCACTTGGTTGGTCAATGGTGGCAAGATAGTACGCACAGCTTGAGGCAAGATGATGATACGCATGGTATCAGCGTAGGTGAATCCTTGAGACAAAGCCGCTTCGGTTTGGCCTTTAGGAACCGCCTCGATACCTGTACGAATAATTTCAGAGATATAGGCTCCTGTGTAGACCCCCACACAAAGGATAGCTGTCAATGAAATTGGGATCATGACATGGCCATCAGTCAAGATTGAAATCCCATAGAAGACAACCACGAATTGCACAAGCAAGGGTGTGTTCTGGAAGATTTCGACATAAACACGTGAAATGCCACGAAGGACCTTGTTGTGAGTAGAGCTCATAGCCCCAAAGATAAGCCCAAGAAGAAGGGCAACAATCAAGGCACCAATCGAAATACCAAGAGTGTAAAAGAAACCTTTGGCAAACTGCCCAAAGTTAGCGAAGAAAGCAGCCCAACGTTCAAGAGCGAAAGGACTAGCCGTTTCAGTTAAAAGATACATAAATTCAGGACTCCTTTCTATTTATCTTCAGCCTTAGCTGGTTTCAAGTGATACTTATCGTAGAGTTTTTGAAGGCTACCATCTTTTTGCCATTTAGCAATCAAATCGTTGGTATAATCAATCAACTCTTGGTTAGACTTGCTTGAAGCGATACCGTACTCTTGTGTTTTGAAACCTTCTTTTAAGGTTTTAGTTTTCTTACTTTCATATCCAGAGAGGATAGATTTATCAACTGAGAAAGCATCTACACGGTGAGCGTAAAGAGAAACAGCCAATTCTGGGAAAGATCCGAGTTGAACATAGTTGAACTTAAGGTTATTAGCTGAAGCGTACTCTTGCAACGCAGCCTTAGTTGACGCCCCTTGAGAAACACCGATAGTCTTACCATTCAAATCTGAGATTTTGTTAATACCTGAATCCTTAAGAACCAAGAAACCGATTTGGTCATAGTAGTAAGGAGTTGAGATAGCGTAAGAAGCCTTACGTTCATCATTAATGGTATAGGTAGCGATAAGCAAGTCGATAGTACCGTTATCCATAAGTGGTTCACGAGTTTGCGTCGTTACTGGGATATAATTCACTTTAACTTTTAACTCATCAGCAATCTTCTTAGCAAGATCAACTTCCATACCTTCGTAGGTATTAGTCTTAGCAGAATAGTAACCAAAGTTAGGAACGTCTTGCTTCACACCGACATTGAGTGTCCCTCGCTTAACAATCTTTTGGACTGCTTTACTATCAAGAAGCTTACTAGTGTCTTCCGCCTTAGTCTTGTGACTCGTGATAAGAAAAATAGTGAGAATTGCCAAGCTTGCAACGGTTAGGTAACGTAAGATTTTTTTGAAAATCATAGGCAACCTCCTTAGGCATCCACTTGGACATTATCAGAGTTGTGATCGATAATCTTAGAAAGGAATTGAACCGCACGAGGTTCAGTTGGATTGTCAAAGAAACCATCCACATCCGTAGTGTCTACAAGAACTTGACCTTCAGCCATGAAAATGATACGGTCAGCCACACTACGGGCAAAGCCC
>NZ_KV832528.1:0-426 GCF_001837455.1 Streptococcus sp. HMSC068F04 | reverse complement strand
CTTTGTTGCACTTGACTTGACAATTAGGGATTCGAATAAATTTAGCAAAATTTAATATTTTTTTTGAAAAAAAGTATAGACAAAATCGAATACTCTGATATAATAATAAGAGTGTTAACGAGATAAAAATCTCAGAACTTGGTCCGTTGGTCAAGGGGTTAAGACACCGCCTTTTCACGGCGGTAACACGGGTTCGAATCCCGTACGGACTATTTTTGCTACTTAGCAGTTTTATCCGCCATAGCTCAGTTGGTAGTAGCGCATGACTGTTAATCATGATGTCGTAGGTTCGAGTCCTACTGGCGGAGTGATAAGACACCTCAAGTTGTATAGCTTGAGTTTTTTGTACCTAAAGATAAATAAGGTCTGGAACAATTGTTCCAGACCTATTTAATATTATTTTGTGACTTTAAGTCCGTTTCGCTC
>NZ_KV832527.1:0-215 GCF_001837455.1 Streptococcus sp. HMSC068F04 | reverse complement strand
TCTGGTTTTTCAACTGTGTTGGTTCTTGGGTTGTAGTAGTGAACAATTTGACCAGCTGTATTTTCGATATCTTTTCCTGCTGGGGCATCCGTTTTCACGGTTGTCACAATATCAAATTTATAGTAACGACCAAATGCAAACTTAGTTGTATCAATGATTTGAGTGTTGTTGGCATCTCCTAGTGATTTCGTGAAGCCAGCTTTAAGGGTCGCTGT
>NZ_KV832526.1:19024-55134 GCF_001837455.1 Streptococcus sp. HMSC068F04 | reverse complement strand
TCAAAAACGATGTTTGTCTTCATTCTGAGCGTGTCCATGACACGTTTTTTTTTATACTCTATTCAAGGAAGTCCCCCAAGAATACTGATAAAACCACCCAAAACTATGCTATAATAGACAAGTATGACTTTTTTTACAAACATATAACAAAAATAGATTAAAGGATGCCTTTTTAAAGAGCATAAAAACATTGTTACTAAGGAGATTATTTTGAAAAAGAAATTGTTAGGACTCTTCCTGGTAGCTAGTTTGGCTTTAACTCCCAGTCTGTCGTCCGCTGACCAACTGGTAGATATTGCACAAAAAGCGGGCTACAAGGAAGCCACCGAGTCCTATAGACCTAAATCATCACTTTTGATTGATGCCAATACTGGTGATATCCTTTGGCAAGATAACATTGATGAAGTACGTGACCCTGCTTCTATGAGTAAGGCCATGTCTCTCTACTTGGTTTTTGATGCTTTGTCAAAGGGAGAAATCAAAGAAGACACCGTGATTACAGCCAAACCAACCGATGAGTCTATTGCTAATATCTACGAAATCTCAAACAACAAGATTGTTTCTGGAGTTAAATACACGGTTTCAGAACTTATCACTATGACAGCTGTTCCCTCTTCAAATGCAGCAACAGTCATGCTTGCCAACTATCTCAGCGATAATGATCCTGACAAGTGGATTGATCGTATGAACGAGAAGTCTAAAGAGCTCGGCATGACAAACACCAAATGGTACAATGCTTCTGGAGCTGGTGCGGCATCTTACAAAGGCTACTACACGCCTAAACGTTATGATAATAACCACTCTAACCAGACGACAGCTCGTGATTTGTCTATCATGGCTTATAACCTTATCAAACATCACCCTGAAATCCTTAAATACACTAGCCAACAGACAGTAACTGTCAAAAAAGGAACACCATACGAGGAAACCTTTGAAAATTACAACTACTCCTTGCCTGGTGCTGATTATGGCCTCAAAGGTGTTGATGGCTTAAAAACAGGCTCAAGTCCTCGAGGAGATTACAACTACATCTCCACATGCAAACGAGGGAATCAACGTGTCATTTCAGTTATCTTAGGCGTTGGAAATTGGGAAGACGAAAGTAGCGAAAAAATCCGTCATGCTTTCGGTAACTCCCTCATTGAGAAAATGTTTAAAGACTATTCCTACAAGAAAGTCCTAAGCAAGGGCAAATAAAAGATTGATGGTAAAAAATACGATGTCCAAAAAGATGTCTATGCCACAGTCAAAAAAGGACAAGAACCTAAGCTTAGTGTTAAAGATGATTATGTCCTTGTCGATAATGGCTTAAAAACAGTGTCACCTAAGATTAAAGCAAGTACTGTCAAGGCATCTAAAACTGGCTTCTTCCTCTTTTCAGGCGGTCAGAAGGACAAACAAACAAGCAATAAGCAAAACTTTATCAAACATTTTGCCTTGTTCTGCTTCCTCTTATTACCGCTTTATGTTGTCTACTTGATTTATATCAATGAGAAAAAACGTCGTCAAAAAGTCAAAGAACGCCATCAAGCTCGACAAATCAATAACTAAAAGAACGTGCTCAACCGAGCACGTTTTTAGTTGTCTCCAAGAAATGTTTTGAGATGAGACATCTCATTTCGCATTTGTTCCAATCCCTCTTGATAGATGGCCTCAAATTTTTCAGGATCCTTCTCCAATCGACCAACTTCAAGCGCATGCTCTGGACGAATGGCATAAAGATTGCCAGTTTTTTCCAAAGCCTCAATCTTTTCAATACTCTTATTGTAGTGGATATGGCGATTTGATGCTACTTGGACAAATTCAGGGTATTTGCGGTAAAAGAGCTTGTAGATTCGCTTACTCGTTTTAGATGGCTCTTTACGATAACCCTTAGGACGCGTCAGAACGACAATAAGTTTGTCAAAGCCCAGATTTTCCATAAAATCAATGGGAAGACTATCAGATAGACCGCCATCCATATAGCGTTTACCCTTGTACTCGACAATTTCAGAAACCAAAGGCAGGGCGGAACTTGCACGAAGGGCTTCCATCTGCTCAAAGACATGGTCAATCTTGATATAGTCTGGTTTGCCAGTCTCAATATCTGTAGTGACCACATAGAAGGGAACGCCCGAATCAGCAAAGGCTTCCTGATCAAAAACGTCTAACTCCATTGGAACCTTATAATAGGAAAACTCCTTATTAACGAAGTTACCGGTCGTCAGCCATGACCAGAAACTCATGTAGCGACGATCTCCCATGAATCGTTTGTTGTAGCGGAGTGCTCTTTTGGGCTGGTTAGAAAGGTAATTAACACCAAAAAGTGCTCCAGCTGATACTGATACAACGCCGTCTACTTTGATTCCAGCTTCTAAAAAAGCATCTAAAACACCAGCAGTGTATAAGCCACGCATGCCTCCGCCTTCAAGGACTAAGCCTACCTTCATTCTAAGATCTCCTTTTTGATTGGTTCTGCTAGGACTTGATAACCTTGTGGACTCAAGTGTAAACCATCCGTTGTGTAAGTGTCATTTAACTGTCCTTGGGCATCTGTCAGGTAATCATAAAGATCAACATAGGTCACACCAGGGAGAACAGCTAATTGTTGATTAAGCTCACCTACAGACGCATTATTTCGAATCTTAACCTTAGCAGCATATTGTGATTTTTCACTAACTGGAAAGACACTCAGCAAATAGACCTCAGTAAGGAGAGATTCCTGACGAACTGTCATGATAATATCGGAAATACGATTGACAATATCTCGAATGGGGTAACCCCTTCCGATGTCGTTAATACCAATCAAGAGTACCAATTTACTGGGTTCCAAATCTAAAACTTGCTCTTTAAGGTGTTCTAAAAGCCAAACTGAGTCTGTTCCTGCAATCCCACGGTTTACCAAGGGAAAATCTCGACCCAAATATTTTTTCAACGCAAAAAACTCCGTGATGGAGTCCCCTGCAAAAACAATTTGGCCTTTGTCTAACTTCTGATTTTCATTCACAAATTTGGCTAAACGCTCTTCTTGATAGGCCACAAGCTCGGGCCTAGTTGTTTCAATCATACTTCATCCTTTTTTCTTAAATATTATACGCACTACCGTGATTAAAGCTAGAAAAGTTCCAAGTCCAAGAAATAGCCAGGCAAGATTTTCAAAACCTGATTTATTGGCCAAAAGGGCACCGGAAAGTAGAAATCCCAATGTCAGCAAGGCTAAAACCAGATTATTTAAAACTTTCTCAAAGACTTTAATTCGACCTGAAAAGTTGATAAAATCATGGTTTACCACAATTCGTCCGTTTAAAATCTGCTCCAAGAGCTGATGCAGGCGACGTGGAATATTTTTTCCATTGCGAATCAGATAAAAGAGTTCAATCAAGATACTCTCTTTATTCAGGGCCTGTTTAAGCATATCAGGGCCCATATTTTCTAGGAAATAATCCTTGGCCAAAGTCATCAAATCCATATTTGGGGCCAACTCTCGGAAAATACCTTCGATTTGAAGCGAAGCCTTCTCCAAAATGGTAATTTGAGACGAGGCTTTAAGATGGTTCTTCTGGAAAATAGCCAGTAAATCCTCTAGCAAATCTGTCATGGACAGACTTCCCAAGTCAACACCAGAATAACGCCCCAGCATCTGCTCCACATCCTGACTTAGAACTGCACGGTTTAGCCCATTATCAAACTGGGTAACTGACAAGATAGCCTTAGTCATGCCGTCAACATCCTGAGCAGTAAAACTATATAGGATGTCATTTAAGGAAGCACGCATCCCCACTTCCAACTCACCCATAATGCCAAAGTCAATGAAACAAATCTTGCCATCACGTACCAAGAGATTTCCAGGATGAGGATCACCATGAAAATAGCCGTCTTTGAAAACCTGCTTGATAAATGACAACATTAGTTTCTTGCCCACATCTTCCAGGTCATAGCCAGCCTCAAGCAATTGGCTGTAGTCATTAAGTGGAATCCCATCGATGTACTCTTCGACTATGAGGTGTGGCGTCGTAAAGGAATCATAGACCTCCGGGACACCTAGACAAGCAACAGCCCTATTATTTGCCTTAAAACGCTTCATGGCCTCTGCTTCATTTCTGAAATCAAGTTCCTTAATTAGGGTCTCTCGCAGATTTTCCAAAACCTCCTGAACATCGACCATAGGTATAAAATGCTTTGGAATATGGCGTGCAAGCTTAATGAGAAGCTGAATATCTTCCTTAACGACCTCATCAATACCAGGTCGCTGAATTTTTACAATTACTTCCTGACCAGACAACAATCTAGCCCTATGGGTCTGAGCTACAGAACCAGAAGCCAAGGGCTCTTCCGAAAAATCAAGAAAACTGGCAGAAAGCTCACTGGGTAATTCTCTCCTAATGGCCGTCATGACTTCCTCTTTATTCAAGGGAGGAACTGAACTCTGGAGTTTTGATAATTCTCTGATATAGGCCTCTGGCAAAAGGTCAGAGCGTGTGGATAGGATTTGACCAATTTTAACAAAACTAGGTCCCAATTGCTCAAAGGCTTGGCGTAGCTTGACAGGTGTTGTCTGTTGGTCTTGAGGAAGGTGTTTTTCACGATAAGAAAGGAGACCAACTGACGAGAAAACCTTCAACACATGTCTCAATCGTTTACTTGCCATTTTAGTCTCCTTACATTTTATTTATTTTGACTGAGCAAAGCGTCAAGTTTTTCTTCAAGACGTTTCACATCATCCTTAGTCGCATACTCAACTGAAGATTTCTTAGCATCAAGTTTCGCTAAAAATTCTTGAGCTTCTTCCTTACTTTGACGTTTGAGCTCTTGTTCCAGTTCCTTACCTTCTTCAACAGTCAAACGCCCCTTTTCAACCAACTCTTTGACAAAGCTATCGGCCTTATCAACTGTCATAGCAGTCAACCCGATTCCAGCTAAGAGAACTTTTTTCAAATCATTCATTATCGTTACCTCCATCTAAGTAGGAAAAGCAAAGAGATAGACTCGCTACTTCTTCGGAAAATATAAGAACGCTTTCACACTTTTATTCTACCACTTTTTCAGAAAATGTGTTAATTAACATAAATTGCATTCTGTAGTAGTTTAATACTCGATATGCAAATATATTCGCCGAAATACTTATTTATCAACGTTGTACCCAAATACTAAATAAGAATCTCAAGCTTTTGCTGAGATTCTTAACGATTTTCTATTTGTAAAGAGCTTCACCATTACTTTCGATAACAGACTTATACCAAGCAAATGATTTTTTCTTATAACGAGCCAAGCTACCACTACCATCATCATTACGATCAACGTAGATGAAGCCATATCGTTTACTGAGTTCAGCCGTCGAAGCTGATACCAAGTCAATTGGTCCCCAAGTCGTATAGCCCCAAAGCTCCACACCATCTTGAAGAGCTTCACCGACTTGAATCAAGTGTTTTTGAAGGTAATCAATACGATAATCATCTTCCACTGTTGGACCATCAGGACCATCAACAAGGACATCCTTGGCACCCAATCCATTTTCGACGATAAACAATGGCAATTGATAACGATCATAGAAATCATTCAAAACTAAACGAAGACCGATTGGATCGATAGCCCAACCCCACTCAGATTTCTCAAGGTAGGGATTTTCAACACCACCCATAATATTTCCTTTACCAATCGTATAGTCTTCTGGATTGTGGGCGGTTGCCACAGACATATAATAAGAGAATGAAATGAAATCAACGGTATTTTTCAAGATTTCTTCATCACCAGGAGCAAATTGTATTTTAATACCATTTTCTTTGAAATAGCGTTTAATATAGTTTGGATATTTCCCACGCGCATGGATATCTGAGAAGAGATAGTTTTGATTTTCAAACTCGTGAACAGCCAACTGATCCAAAGGATTAGCTGTCATACCATAAGCAGGCATGGCAAGAACCATACAACCAATCTTAAAATCAGGGTTGATGTCATGACCAATCTTGGTTGCTGAAGCTGATGCGACTAATTCATGATGGACTGCCTGATAGAGATCCTGTTTAGAGAGTTCTTCCATAGGTGTCGCAATGCCACCTGACATGAAAGGTGCATGTAGAACAGAGTTCACTTCATTAAAGGTCAACCAATATTTGACCTTATCTTTATAACGTGTGAAGACGGTACGGATATAGTTTTCATAAAAACCAATTAATTTACGATTAGTCCATCCATTGTATTCACGCGCCAAGTTGAGGGGTGTTTCATAGTGAGACAAGGTTACAAGCGGTTCAATGCCATACTTAACCAATTCATCAAAGACTTTATCATAGAAAGCAAGCCCAGCTTCATTTGGCTCAGCATCATCACCATTTGGGAAAATACGAGACCATGCAATTGACATACGAAAGACCTTGAAGCCCATCTCTGCAAAAAGTGCTATGTCCTCTTTATAACGGTGATAGAAATCTATACCTTCTAGCTTTAGATTATCTGCTGTTGGTTGATCTGTAATCAAAGGGTTCAAAGCCCCAGGTTCAAAAGGAACACCACCCTTTGGCGTCACATCCTGTACAGACAAACCTTTGCCATCTAGGTTGTAAGCACCTTCAAACTGATTGGCAGCTGTTGCACCACCCCAGAGAAAGTCTTTTGGAAATGTATAAGTCATCTTTTATCTCCTCGTCTTGTTTAATCTACTAATAGTATAACACTTGGAAATCGATTACACTTATACTATCTTATTGACATCTGATACTATAGTACGAAAAAAACAGACCTAAGTCTGTTTTAATTAATCATTATTTTCAATAACATTGGCTGCTTTGGCCTCTTCTCGCCTAACAACATTATCTTTAACAATCTGATAAAGGGTTGCAGCTACTGGCACAGAAACCAACATACCCAAGATACCGCCCAAGGCAGAACCTATGGTGATAGCGAAGATAACCCAAATACCAGGCAGTCCGGTAGAACCACCAACCACATAAGGATAGATGAGATTTCCTTCAAACTGCTGCAAGATAACCACGTAGGCAACAAACAAAAGTGCCAAGGTCACAGAGTGCGTCATAATCAAGATGGTACCAATCGTCACACCGATATAGGCCCCCACAACTGGAATCATAGCTGAAAAGCCAATCAGGATAGAAATAGTCGCGGCGTAAGGGAAATTAAATATGAGCATCCCGATATAGCACAAAGTCCCCAATATACAAGCCTCAATCGACTGATAAACAAAGAAATTGCGGAAGCGATTATTGAGAATAGCCACCACATAGTGAAAAGTCTTACCATAACGTCCTAAATAGACATCTACCAAACGATTGACCTGATTCCCAAGTTTCTCCTTCCCAGCCAAAACATAGCAAGAAAAGACGATACTAATAAAGAGATTAATCAAGGTTGATGGTAGACTCGTTAACGAAGTCAAGAAGCTTGTCAAACCATTCATGATTTGTTGAAGCAACTGAGCACTATAGCTATTGATTAGCTCTCTAACCTGTGTCACACCACCAAGATCTTGAATAATTTTTTGCAAGGACTTGTTTTTAAGCAACCAATTAATCAAGTTATTAATAGCTGAACGGTCTTGACTAATCAAGGTGTTGATACTGTCAATCAAATCTGGAAGAACAGTGAAGACGACCCAAGTAAAGACCAAACCGATGGTTGCCAATGCGGAGAGTAGAGCAACGGGACGCTTAATCTTAGCGATAAAACCAAATGGAATAAACTTGACCAGTAGCTTCTCATAAAAAGACATCAGGATATTGACCACAAAGGCAATCCCTGCTCCAACCAGGAAGGGCTGACTGGCAATGTAAATAGTGTTACAAATTGAAACAACGGTTTCCCAATATGTATAGATCAAGAAACAGCTGAAAAAGAGGACAGCCAACCAAATGAACTGATTTTTTGTAAATTTCATAGGCACTCCAAAATTTAAAATACCCTTCCATTATACACTAAGAAAGGGTTTCTTACTATCTTTGATCATAGAAAGCCGCTAAAATTCCACCAACTCTTGATCAGCTATTGGATCTATCAGCTTGACAAAGTGGAAGCTCGATCCATCGTAATCAAAGACTAAGATGGTACAATTGCCTGGACACGACTCAAAGGCCCGCTCTGGTTCCACGGCATGAAGAAAAGTCATCAAGGCTCCAGCGTGACTAACGGCTAAAATAGATTGGTCAGGATGCTTATCTACTATTTCCCTAGCACTCGAAACCACACGCGCAACGAACTGGTCTTGACTTTCCCCACCAAACTGAGCATAATGGTCACCGAAATGCCCCTGAATTTGAATTTTAGGATGAAGATACTCCGGTTGCCCCTCAAAGATACCGAAGTGCATCTCTTTAAGTCCCTTAACACGTTTATAATCAGTACGCCCAGTAGCCAATTCAAGCGTATCAGAAGCTCTTTCAGTAGTCGTGCAATAATACTGATCAAAAGTCAAACCATGTTTTTCAAAATAGGCACGCACCTGACGAGCTTGGTCCTGACCTTTTTCAGTCAAAGGGGAATCACACCAACCTTGAATTCGATTGAGTGTGTTAAAAAGTGTTTGTCCATGTCGCATTAAATAGAATCGTGTCATTCTTCACCTCCATAGATATACTCTTCTTCCACTGGATTATAAACTGAGACCAGTTCAAATTGACCTTGGTCATAAGTAAAGTGTAAAATACAACAATTTTTAAGACCACGAATATCTGGAACAGGATTTAAAACACGTCTACAGAATTGCAAAATAGATGGACCATGACTAACCAGCAAGGACTTAGAACCATCGGCCACACTCTCCATGATGGCCCTAATCGTCAACTCCATACGATCCCGGACCTGGCTCGTACTCTCGCCACCAAATTGAACAAAGTAATCACCAAAGCCCTGTCCATCAGGTAAGGTTTTAGGAGTAAGATACTCTGGCTGCCCTTCAAAAGCACCAAAATCCTGTCCTTTAAGACCTTTAAGTCTTTCATAATCTGTTCGTCCTGTCACAATTTCTAGAGTATCGCTAGCTCTCTCAGAGGTTGACGTAAAGACATGATCAAAAATTGGCTCTTGCTTGGCTAGATACTGACCAGCCTTTTTAGCCTGTTCAATCCCGACTTCCGTCAAAGGGGCATCGCAGACCCCCTGAAGCCTATGCTGAACATTAAATCGTGTTTCTCCATGCCTCATTAAATAAAATTCTTTCATAATGTTACCTCTAAACCAGAAATCGGATCAATCACCTGAAGAAGTTCCAATTGTCCTTGGTTATAATCATAAACACAAATATTACAATTCCCAAAACGTACTCCTTCAGGAAAGGCCAAGTCCATGAAAATGATTAATCCCCATAGAGCCGCCCCATGACTGACGAATAGGAGATTCTTAGCACCATCTTTAGTGTGTGCTTCTGCTTTCTCTAACACAGTCTTCAAGACCCTCTGACCGACCTCGCGAATATCTTCACCACCGTATGGGACCAAGAGATCTTCAAAGGATCGTGAACCTGGTCGATGTTTGGGGAGGAGGTGCTCTGGTTGAGCTTCAAAAGATCCAAAGTTCATTTCTTTTATTCCCTTGAGCTGGGTTACCGAATAGTCAGGCGCCACAATCTTTGCCGTATCAGTAGCTCTCTCTTGCGTAGAGGAGTAGACAGCATCAAAAGAAATACCTTTCTTTGCAAAGTACTGCTTGGCTTGTTCTGCCTGCCAAATACCATTTTCAGTCAAGGGCGAGTCACACCAGCCCTGAACACGCTTTTGTGTATTAAATAATGTCTCACCATGTCTCATTAAATATAACTTCATTACTCTACCACCCTATCTTTAAACCAATCCTAAATAATCTTCTAAGACAGTCAATACTCCTTGGTCTTTGTGGTGGGGAGCAATCTGATCAGCCACTTGTAAAATAGCTGGACTGGCATTTTCCATAGCATAAGAGCGACCAGCCATTTGCAAGAGCTCAAGATCGTTGTCACCATCACCGAAAGCCATGACATTGGACTCAGACAAGCCCCAGTGGTTAAGAAGTTGCTTGAGCCCCCAAGCCTTATGCATGCCTTTTTGAATGAAGTCAATAGCACCAAAACCACTGGGAACAGCAACTAGATTGCCATCAAAATCACGATTAAAAGCCTGTGACACACGATTAGCCTCTTCAGGACTCAGCAACATGGTAATCTTGATGAAATCATCATCTAACTCCTCAAGCCCATTCAAACGCTGAATAGCAGCTTCTAGGGCTTTTTGCTCTTCTTCTGTTATCATCTCAGCAAAATTAACCCTAGACCCTTTTAACATATAGGAGCCTTGAGCACCATTAAATATAGTTGGCCTATCTAATAAATCATAATCAAAATAGCTTAGCAGTTTTTCAACATCATTTGATGCCATGAACTCCTGACACAGAAGCTTGCCATAGCTAACCACCTGACCTCCATTTTCAGCTACAAAATGCAGTCGGTCAAAAGTCTCCGCAAACATGGGTTTAAGGCGACTCATACTATTACCTGATGCAACGACAAAGTGCATATCACGCGCAGCCATAGCATCTAAAATCTGACTAAAACGCTCCTTGTCATAGCTCCCTTTATCGTCTAAAAATGTTCCATCCATATCTGTTGCAATCACCTTAATGGTCATAAAGCACCTCCTTGACTAACTTATCCCTATTATAACCCTTTTAGAAAACGCTTACCAGTACCATGCTAGGAAAAACTGATACTATTCTTGGATATAAAAAAAGATTCCATCGGAATCTCTTAAATAGAGGCTCTATAATTCTGTAGTGGGTAAAAGTACTGTAGAGATTATAGAGCTTTTTAAGTGTACACAAAAAGTCCCGAAAAAGACAATCGACAATAGCTTCAACTAAGCCACATACGATTGCCTCTATACATCGTCTCATTCGAACAATATATTACCTCATTACGCATAACAAACTTTACGATTACTCTTTGAGCCAAAATCGATAAAGCTGTCTATGCCGTATTATTGTAACAGCTTGTTTCAAAAAATACCAGATGAGGTGTTTTTTTAGCATGCCCTTTTATGGATCAAAAAGTGTTAAAAATAAGACAGTAACCTCAGAATAGCTACTGTCTTCTCTCTTTTTTTACTTAAAGCCTTGATAGACTTGACAAACGGTAGAAAAGAGCATTAGTTTTTCGTCACTCACAACAGTTGACAGAGAGCCACTTTTTTCACTTTTAGAATAGCACAATAAAGAACTCATAATAGACTACTTATTTTTGATCTTTACGAAAAAAATTTACTTTTTTATTATATATAGTCTACTTTAAATTCCCAAATACATTCTTTATTGTTTTATCCCTAAGTAAAAGAAGTAAAGAAACATAAATTAAAAAGAACAACAAGCCTGATACAGTTAACTGAATAAGAGCATCCTTATAAATAAAAAGTGACCTAGTTAATAATAATATTAAAGCTGAAATAATAGCTGAAAAAATAAATTTAAAGATTGAGCTAACAGAGATACTTTTTTGTAAGAAATCTATAGAGTATTTAACCTGTATAACCATCTGAGTAATCTCTGCAAACAAGGTTGCTAAGCCTCCCCCTAAGATTCCATATTTCGGCATGAGCAAAAAATTTAATATTAAATTAACAAATGCACCACTGCTTACTGCAAGCATAAAATATTTTTCTCGTCCTGTCGGAATCAAAATTTGATTTCCAGTAATATTTGAAAAGCCTGAAATTAACAATATAGGCATTAGAACTTGCATAGTTAATGTTGCATCTAGATATTTATTACCTCCTAAAAGTAATATACTATCTCTTGCTTCGATTAGAAAAAAAACAGTTAATGGTATTGATATGAAAAAAATCACTGAAATGGATTCTCGTAAAACTTCTCTAAATTTTGAAATATCTTTCTGACTAATATAGAACGAAAAGCGAGGTAATAAAACAGTGCTAATAGAAGTAACTAATGATAGTAAAATCCATTTAACTTTAGTAGCAACTGAATAAAGACCGACTGCTGAATTACCACTAATAAACCCTAACATCACCGTGTCTAAGTTTGTATATACATTTACTGCCAAAAGAGATGCGAATAAATACCACATGGGTTTTAGATGATGTTTGAATTTAAGATCATTTCTTAATTTAAAAGATATAAATTTCCTACTTTGAAGAATATTTAAGATATTAGAACTTAATATAGAAAATAAAGTTATACTAGCATATACGATATAATCGTTGGGCTTTTTAACCAATAAAAAAGTAAGAATCAATGATATAAACTTTAATAAGATTGACCTTTTTGTTATATAAGAATATTCTTCTATACCACTGTAAAACCAATTAAGTGAAAAAGGTGAAGCCAATACAGTAACACAAGTAATGACTAACAACCCCATTTCAGATCTTAATTGTTCTATCCCCATTGCTAATAACAATAGTAAAACTGAAACAATGATTGCCATAAATAAATTAACTAATAATAACTCTTGAAATACTTTAGTTAATTTATTTTTATCATTACGAACCTTTGCAATAGCACGAATACCATAGGTAGAAATTCCGAGCGATGCTACTAAAGTACAGTAACTACTGATTGAAGTAAAAAAAGAAGTTACCCCAACTCCAGTGGGGTTTAAAACTCTAGAAATGTACGGAAAAGTAATTAGAGGAAAAACAATATTTGACAAAGTTAGTAAAACATTCAATATTGCATTAATTTTAATTGATTTCTCTTTCATTATTATATTCCATTTCTCAATTTCAAAATAAAGCGTTTTAAAAAGAAGACGAAATAACAATACATTTTTGAGAAAATTTTCCCAAAACTTATCTTATAAAAAGCCATATATGCAAAATCGACCCAAAGAAAGTCCATCTTTAAAAGAAATAATGATTTCTTTGAAAGTCTTACTTTCTTTTTTATAACAACTTCACCAAAATTTTCTATTACATTATCACGTAATCTTTCCTTTAAAAGGTATAATTTAGGAGCGAAGATACATTCCTTTTTTAAAGAATTAATAATAAATAAATTATAACAATCATACGGAAGTTTACAAGAATTACTATACCCTTCCAATAAAGTTTTAAATCCCGTAATCATATTTTCTTGGTAGCTATGTACCATTTCATAAACTTTAACATGTTTCCGGTCATTATCAAGGATTGGAATTACTTTTCCATTAGTTGACTTATACGCAATTGTCGGGCCATGATCAGCTACAAAAATATCCTCATAAAATTCATAATTTCTACTAATAATATCAAAAAACTCCGTCTTCTCAGGAAAATCATTAAACATTATACCGAACTTATTCTTTTTCGAAATGTTATCATTATTTTGATATTTAAGACCAAAATAATACCCTATAATAATTTTATCAGATAACGCCCTTTGAATATTATCTTGAATTGTACCTTTCCAACCTATATCAACCAAATAAATAGTATCATCACTAGTTAAACTATTCACATAATCTCTAAAATTCGAGCTCTTTGATTTCTCAAACATATATCTCTTAAGAAAAACAGGGTTGGATTTCAGTAACTCTAAAAGCTTGGAATTTTTTTCAAGAGTCTCCTTAATTTCAACTCTTAAATCACCAGCTATCTGTTTAATCTCTTCATCTGAAAAATTTAAATTCAGAAGAAAATTTTCTAAACTAATTTTTTTATATTGTCTAAAAATGATATCAAAATCTTCAACATCAGGATTAGTTAAAGATGGAATTAACGTTGAACGTCTCGAAACATAAAAATAATATGTTTGAATCTTATTCTTATGTAAAAAAGTACTTTGATAAAGATCAAATAATTTCTTTAATAACTGACCTTCACGTGAACAGAATAAAACTTTGGTCACTCTATCCTTTGTAAGTTGAACATGTAATTTCGAAACAAAATATAAAATGTCTGCTAAGAATCCATTAAATGGAGCATCCTCGGCATCGGAAAAAAGAACATCTTTATAAAGTTTCTCAAATCCTTTATCGTCAATTAAACTATCTTCAACTGGAGTATACTCTCTAAAATATGCGTTTAACCCTAAATTACTGGGATTGACAAAGTCAGAGATATAATTATCTCCAATCATAGTTACTTGGTGAGGCTCCAGTCCTGTTATAGATAAGAATTTTTCAAACAACCTACCACTAGATTTACGTGCATTATATTCGCTAGAAACTATAATATCTTCGAAATAATGTTTTATACCTAAATGTTCCAAAATCTTACCTATAAGCTTACTATCGGCATAGAAATCGGAAATAACGTATAATTTTTTCCCATTTTCATAATGAAACTTTATAATATCTAAAATTTCATTATCTATATAAATATGCTCTATTTCTAAAAGTACTTCTAACTCTTTCGAAAACTCAACAAAATCTTCAATATCAGGAAAATATTCTGATTTAGAAAGATTCTTTAACCTATTATAAAGCTCAGCTAAGAGATCTTGATAAGCAACTTCTTCTAAGCCATTACTTTTTTTTTCAGTTTCAATTTTCTTTCTTATTTGATAAATTACAGATGGACTAATCGAAAATCTTAAATAGCACGAAACCTCTTTGGCCCACTTAAATAAAATAATTTCAGGATTACAATCACGATGAACAATAGTATCAAAGAAATCGAATGCGACAATGTTGGTCTTAATTTTTTTATAATCAATTACAGACATCATTTCACCTAATTATCTAATAAAATTTTAACAATCTGTTTACAAGCCGTACCATCACCATAAGGATTGCTAGCTTCACTCATTTTATTGTACTCAGTTTGATCTTCTAGCAATCGCTTGAAATTATTATAGATGTTTTCCTCACTTGTTCCAACTAATTTCAAGGTTCCGGCAGCGACACCTTCAGGACGTTCTGTTGTATCTCGCATCACTAACACAGGTTTGCCTAACGAAGGTGCTTCTTCCTGAACGCCACCTGAATCCGTTAAAATCATATAACTTTGGTTCATGAAATTATGAAAATCAATCACTTCCAAAGGTTCAATAATTTTCATTCGTTCATTATTTCCAAATACTTTATTGGCTAATTCACGAACTTTGGGATTCTTATGAATCGGATAAACCACCTTCACATCTTCGAATTCATCCAAAATACGATTGACCGCTCGGAACATATGCTCCATTGGTTCACCCAGATTTTCACGACGATGCGCTGTCAACATAATGAGCTTACTTCCTTTGGCCCAATCTAAAATAGGATGGCTATAATCATTTTGAACTGTAGTCTTCAAGGCATCAATTACAGTATTCCCAGTAACGAAAATGTTCTTTCGACCTTCTCTCACTAGGTTTTCTTTTGAAACCTCTGTAGGAGCAAAGTTGTAATCAGAAACTATAGACGTTGCTTGACGATTAAATTCTTCTGGAAACGGACTATGTAAATTATAAGTTCGAAGGCCTGCCTCAACATGCCCTACTTTAATACCTTTATAAAATGCTGCTAGAGCTGTTACAAAGGTCGTCGTTGTATCACCATGAACTAGAACAATATCTGGTTTTTCTTCATCTAAAACTGATTGTATTTTATCTAAAATAGATGTTGTTATTGTAAATAGTGTCTGATTGGTTTTCATGACACCTAGGTCATAATCAGGTATAATCTTAAAAACATCTAAAACTTGTTCTAGCATTTCCTTGTGTTGACCAGTAACGCACACTACTGTTTCAATAGTAGTATGCTGTTTCAGTTCTTTAACTAAGGGACACATTTTAATCGCTTCTGGGCGCGTTCCAAAAACCAACATTACTTTTTTCATTTTACACCTTCCAATATATTAATCATTTTCAATCACAATAAACGGATATTTCGAATCAATTACTCCTCTTATACCATCAACGTAATACCTAATAATCTTAATATTTTTTTCTTTTCCTAAAAGAAGACGATAAGTAAATCTAAAAAGTAGATACATCAGAAATCTAATATATTTAATTTTGCTATTTATATTTCTTTTAACGAAAACTACTTTATTTCTATTCATCAAATACTCTTGTAATCCATTTATAGCATTAATAGATACCGATCCCTTGTGGTAAATATAGTAGTCCGTTAGACATATATTTTTAAACCCTTGTTCTTTGGCCTTGTAACACCACTCGGTCTCCTCATAAAATAAAAAATAACTCTCCGGTATATACCCTAACTTTTTCAGAACTTCAGTTCTGAATAACATACAGGCACCACCGATATAATCGCTCTCAACAATGGGAGGTAATTTTCTTCTTGAAACTTTATTATTTTTTAGATTAACGTATCCTTTTTCAATACAAATATCACCTCCTGTAGATTGAACTAAATCATCATCTTTATATTCCACAAGTGCTGGACTTATAAAAGCAATTGAACTATCATTCTTCAAGAAATCAACACAGGGTGTTAAAAAATCAATATCGATAACAGTATCATTGTTTAATATACATATATATATGTATCCTCGGCTTTCAGCAATTTTTATACCAATGTTGTTACCATTAGCATATCCTCGGTTCACCTTATTGGGAATAATTTCAACATCATTCAAGCATTTTCTCAATTGTCTAACACTATCATTAGAAGAGTTATTATCAACTACAATAATGTCGTACATATCACGACGAATCGTTGACTGTAAACTATGAATACAATTAATCGTATCGGTGTAATTATTATAATTTAGAATGATAAAACATACTTTATTTAACATTTATCTCTCCTTAGTCAACTGATAATCATAAAAGAATATTAATGCAAAGATCAACACTAAAGAGTAAATCCTCTGACTACCAAATATGTTTAATGATGCGGCAGTTACCAATATGTTAGTCAACAAACCTATAAATAGAGAACATTCACATATATATTTTTTATTCTTTGTTCTTCTTATCAAGGTCACCAATTTATATATCAAATAACCATATAAAAAGAAAGAAAGTATTCCAAATTGAACGAAAAGTTCTACGAAGCCCAAGTCGTCAAGATACATCTGAACCATACCGGGACCAAACAGTATAGAAAAACTATTTGCATTTAAGGAGGTTAATATACCTAATCCGTATATCCAATGATTGTCTCTCAACAAACTCAAATAATACTTAAGTTCCCAATATCTAAATCCTAAGCCCAAATCAGTAGATCCATTATTAAATAGATTAATATACCCTTTTATCAAGTCTAAGCCACCAGTTAATAAAAAGCATACTATTCCTGCAATAATACAAAAAAGATAAAAATGCATATAAGGTTTTTTATAGTATAAATACATAAAAAACATTGATAACAACTGAGGGAAGATTAACATACGAGTTTGATTTACAAAAACTACAAAAATCATCATAAAAAGTAGTTTATAAAAATACTTTCTTTCACCATACTTTAATAAAAAGTAAAAGGATAAAAAAAGTGCTATAGAAATTAGAGGTGTGCCATCAATTCGAATAGAAGTTTCATTTCTATACCATAACTTTCCAAACTCCATCAATATTTTTGGAAACAATTGAAATTTAAGTAATGAAAATGACAGCCATGATATAAAACGAATAACCAATGAAACAAGTAAAATGTTTATTGTATTATCAATTACTCGTTTCATCTTTTTTTCATTATTCCCAAATAAATAAATTAAAGTAAAGAATAATAAAACCCAAATATATTGTCTTATAGCATAAAAATATTCGATAAATGAATAAGAATAAGAACTTGAGGCTTTTATCGATGAAAATAATACACACAAAATATATGCAGCACCAAAAAAAAACGCAGACCTAGATATATACCTTCTATTAGCTATTAAAAGTGGAAGCATAAGGATAATAATAAAAATAGAGATAAGTGTAAGTAAATTCCTATGAATAAATAAACTTACATTTAAAAACAAGAATAATCCCACCGAAAATGCTACAGAAATGTAATACAACAGCTCCATTAATTCTATACGAAAGCTTCTCAATTTTTCCTCCCAGAATATGTTAAATACAGATTATAATTTTTCAATCAATGCTTCTATTCTTGAAATTCGATTTTCCCAACTATTACAATTCAAGAAATCTTCTCTCATCTTTTCATTGTATTTAATTTCTTTTGATTGCATTAATATTTTAAGCTGACTCTTAAATTCGTCATAACCATCGTAAGAATAAGTAAATTTACTAAATCTTTCTATCTCCTTATAACTTATCGTCAAGATATCCTTATTAAAGTTTATGTACTCATACAATTTTACGGGATCAACTGCTTCCACAATATCATTTAATTTAAATGGCATAATCAACGCATCAGCATCTTTGATATTAGAATAGATATCTTTGTGATCTACACTACCAACATACTTTATTCTTTCATTTTCGGGAATTGTAACTCCACTTACTGGTCCTATCAAACGATATTCAATATTCTTAAAATCTTTTAAACTTTCCAACAAAATATCGAAATCAAACCAATGACTTATTGTACCAACATAAGCTAAAACATTTTTTTTTGCTTTTCTTTTTTCAGCTGGAACATCCAATATATCTCCATTGTAGCCGTTTCTAACAACTTCAATTTTAGACTCATCTAGTACCTCTTGATAATCTTTCAACAGATTTGATAGTAATCTTTCACTAGATACTAAAATTAGATCTGCCCTAGCAATTAATTTAGTTTCAAGTTTCTTGATTCGTTGCTGCTCGTTATTTTCAGTAATGAAAGCAGTATGATAATCCATACAGTCATAAATGACCTTTCCTTTATAGTTATTATCAAATCTTTCAAATTGATTAGGATGTGTTAAATAAACAATATCTGGATCAAAGTTTCTAGCTACTTTTTTTATCTTTCGGGAAACAATCCAATCATTTACTGCCTTAAGTTTTGCAAATCTAGTTACAAAGGGGATACTATAAATTCGAGAAAGCTTCACACTATTTTCATTCCTATTTAGAGTAAGACCTTTTCTATTATACCAATACCGATAAAGAACTTCCACATGGTGATTCTTAGACAATCCTTCTGCAATAAAGTGAGGTCGTTGCTTTATCCAATTCCACTCAACGTTCATTACATAAAGTATTTTTTTCATGTTATTTTTCCTTCCCCATCAATTCTAAGAAATAACTAGTAGATTCAAAATTACACTTATTTGAAAAGATGGTTTTTTCTACCAAATTTGAATATACCTGATTTGTCGCAACATTTTGATGATGGAGAACTTTTATCTCTGGTGTATATAAACGCTTGTATCCTTTTTTTTCACATTCATAGTCCAGAATTTCTGTTTCAAAATAGAAAAACGTATTTGGATTAAAAGCAAACTCCTCATTTTTTATATAATCTTTAGAGTATACGATAAAAGAGCCATGTAAAATTGGATTTACGACGGTTTTCTTATAATTGGTTTCTGAGTTTCTTCTTTTCTGATAGATAAGTGTTCGTAATTTTTTACTTGCTTTAAGCCAACACTTTATTTTCAAAGAAAGACTAATCTGACTTTCTTTTTTAAATTTTTGATTCAATTTCTTGACTTCATCATAAGTATAATGCGAACATCGTTTTGGATTCTGATGAAGATGATAAGTCGTTGAATAAATATCAGGACCGAGTAAATGAAATTTTTCTCGGTCATATATTTCACTAACTTTTTCCTCAAAATTGTTAGTTTCTATTTCTACATCATTGTTCATAATGACAATAAAATCCGGTTTATATTTGAATTTAGAATATTGATAAGCGACATTATTTCCTCTAGCAAATCCTAAATTTTTATCATTTATTAACACATCAATTTCTTCATCATCTTTATAAAATTCCTGTAACTGTTCACCTGTTCCGTTATTTGAGAAATTATCAATGATGATTATTTTTTTCTGATTGCAATTACTTTCCCGTATAGATTTCACACAAGAAACCGTCTCATCATAAACCTTGTAATGTAAAATAATATAACAAAACAAATTCTTACCCTCCTATATGCGACTTTCTATCTTCTTCAGCAGGTTCTTCGTAATAATAGTTTTCACCATACAACCTCTTCAGATAACTATCATAATCAGACGGAACTCTATACTCTGTATCTTCAAATCTCAAAAAAACACCTTTTCCCCAAATATCGGAAGGCATCACTTCTTTAGTGAATAAAGAAGCATTTACTGTACCAGCATAATGTTGTTTCTTCCAATCATATCGCTTATACAACCTATCCAGTCGGTTGTATACTGAATTTTGAGGAAACAGTTTTGCAAAACCTAATTTTTTAAATAATCCAATCAGCAATTTCTGCTTTTTAGAATGCATATCAATATGATCGCCTTTATAAGTTGTTCCCAAACTAGCTAAAAAACGGTACCAATACACTTTAAGGTAATACACCTTTCTGACTAAACTATTGTTAGGAGCGCCATCAAGAGGTATGATATCAATAAGATGCAAGCCAAGATTTGTATTCCTGGGTAGTCCCAATTTTATTCTCTCATCTTCAAGTAGAAAAAGACGTGGAAAATAACAGTGTAATTCTTCACAATACTGATGACAAAGAACCTGATACTTACCTGCAATTATTTTATTTTCAAAAATTTGTGGTAGCTGATCATAATCTTCTCTGGGAACGGCAATATCCACATCATCATCCCAAGGGATAAACCCTTGGTATTTAACTGCTCCCATCACACTTCCGCCTCTCAAGAAGAACATTAGATTATTTTCTTTACAAATCTTGTTGAATTCTTTTAAAGCATCCAGCTCAATTTCTTGAATTTTTTTTAAGACTTCAAACTGTCCCATTATTTCACCCGCTTTTTCTCTTTTACAACTTTATAAATAAAACTAACATTTCCCACAAAATAACGCTTAAAGAGCCGTTTGGGTTCATTGGCCACACGAAACAACCACTCTAAATTTGCTTTCTGCATCCACATTGGCGCGCGCTTGATATGACCTGATAGGACATCAAAACTTCCTCCAACTCCCATAAACACAGAGTTTACTCCATTATCCATAAACTTCTGGATCAAGTACTCCTTTTTAGGAGAAGTAATGCCGACAAAGACAAAATCTGGATTTTTTTTTCGAATATCTTCTTGAATAATTTCTTCCTCTTCAGCAGAAAAATAACCATTTCGATGGCCAACTACCTGTAAATTCGGATAATCCTTTTTAAAAATGGCCAACATATCGGTTAAGACTTCTTCTTTTGCTCCAAAGAAGTAGACAGAGTAACCATTTTTATTGGCTAGAACAAGCAGTTCTTGCATCAAATCAATCCCAGCTACACGCTCAGGTACTGAGTATCCTAAATAGCGAGCAGCGATTACAACAGAAGCTCCATCTGCATTGATAACCTCAGACTCGTTGACAATCCTCTTTATCTCGTCATCAGAGTGACACTGGTTTATTTTATCAGCATTCACTCCCATTAAGTGAAGGGGCCTCTTATCTGAAACAAATTGTTCCACAACACTAATCGTTTCATTCATTGTTAATGGATCAATATTAATGCCAAGTAATTGAATTCTGTTTTTCATACTATTTATTTTGCTCCATCTTTCATTACTACAACTTTAATCGTTTTCAGTAAGATTTGAATATCTCGCCAGATTGTCCACCCATCCATATAAGCAACATCCAGTTTAACAACCTCATCAAAGTCAGTGATTTCACTTCGTCCACTTACTTGCCAAAGACCTGTGATACCAGGTTTAAAACTTAAACGACGTTTCTGTTCAGGTGTATATTTTTCATACTCATCAACTGTTGGAGGACGTGTCCCAACCAAGCTCATATCCCCTTTTAATACATTCCAAAATTGTGGAAGTTCATCTAAGCTAGTTCTCCGAATAAAATGCCCAATTTTTGTAATACGGGGGTCATTGTCTATTTTAAACATCCCCCCCTTCATTTGATTTTTATCCATCAATTGCTTTTTAATTTCCTCAGCATCAACACGCATTGAGCGGAATTTATAAAATCTAAAAATACGTCCATTCTGTCCAACACGATTCTGTACAAAGATAGCTGGTCCTCCGTCTTTTCGAATAAGAGGGTAAAGAAATACTCCTGCACCCCCACAAATTACAAGGCCAACTAAAGATCCTACAATGTCAAGCAAACGTTTTGCAAGTACGTCAACATAACTATAGAATTGAGCAGAGAATGTAATAACATTAAAAGGCCCTAGTTGTTGTAATCGTTTTTCACTCTCACTCAAAAACTCGATCACATTAATATTGATAGATACAGGGATACCCATTAATTCAAACGAAGAGATAAAATCCCATATCTTATACTTCTCACTTGGGAGATTAACAAACACCTCATCTACCACTGAATGAGTCGCATATTCAGTAAGATTTTCCTTGGATAAAGTTTTTAAAATAGGATCTGAAAAATTTGGATCATCTAGGACACAAACTGCTGTGATTTTACCATCCATATTATCTCTCATCCGACTCAAGACAGTATCCAATCTAGCTCTGTCAGTAATTAAAAGAATATTTTTATTAGCTTTACGACGCGTATAAATTGAAGATCTAAAAATTTTTAAACACGTATTTGTTATATAGAGAAACAAAGCATTTAGAACAACAAAAAAGAGGAGACCTCGGCGAGATATAGAAAAACCACCGTCTGAAAAAAAGGATATAAACGTAGCAATCAATACAAATAATAAACTATATTTAAATGTCGCCACAAATTCTTGTAAATATCCTCTATACTTGAGATTATTATGGTAGTTACTTAAATAATATGTCAACATATGAATTACAGCTAATAGTACTATACTACTTTTGCCAATCTCTGAATAAGGAATTTTACTGACTCCCCATGCAACAAAAGCAACTACTATCAACTGGACCATACCAATCTCAAAACGACGTATATCTTGTTTTTCTTTCACCTTAAACTCCTTCTCTTCCTTTTAATAATTTACTTGGAAGTTATGAAAAAGTTGCCTTCCCCCTTTCAACTTTTACAGTTCTATCCTCTCTTTCGACGATGTTTTCTCGACTTGTTTTCAGTATGTTTATCGCCTCCATACTCTCCATAAGACCCGTATGAGCCATAAGATCCATATGAGCCGTACTTATCAATCGCTAAATCCACCTTATTCAAAACAACACCAAGAAACTCTGATCCACTTTGTTGCAATTGTTCTACAGCCTTAGTAACAAAACGACGCTTAATTCTTCCAGCTGCTGTAACCAGTAGACTAGCATCTGCTTGGTGTGCAATAATTACAGCATCAATCACCAAACCAATTGGTGGCGTGTCAATGATAACGTAATCATATTGAGCACGAACAATCTCTAATAATTGTACAAAATTATCATTTTGTAACAGACTTGTTGGATTTGGTGGCACTGGACCTGACGAAAGAACATGAAGTCCGGGAACATCAGTTTCACAAATCACTTCGCCTAATGAAGCATTCCCAGATAAGAAGTTAGACAACCCCTTATAAGGTTCATTTGACTTAAATGTTCCTGACAATACAGAATTACGCGTATCCGCATCGATAAGAAGTGTCCTAAGACCAACACTAGCAAAGGAAATTGCTAAATTAACAGATGTTGTTGATTTTCCTTCACCAGGTTGAACAGAGCTTACTGCAATCACTTTAAAATTTGCACCAGAAAACTGGATATTTGTACGAATAGCGTTATAATACTCTTCCGTCTTTTTAGCAAAGTCTGCTTTTGATTTAACTAACTTTAATAAAGGCATTTCTTCTCCTTAAATTTTATCTGTATCAGGAACAATTCCAAGAAGTGTCATTTCAAGCACGTCTTCAACATCTTCAGGGCGACGAATACGATCATCTAAAACTTCACGAACTAACACTGCCACAATTGCTACAGAACCACCCAAAATAGCACCAAGTAACACGTTCCGTTTAATATTTGGTGAAGATGGTGAAGATGGCAACTTAGCCTCTTCAAGTGTTGTGACATCTTCAACTTTAGTTACAGTTTTAATTTTTTTAGACGCTACCTCACGTACTTTATTAGCAAGCACTTGAGCATCTTGACCAGTTTTGGCTTTTACTGAGATTGAAATAAGACGAGTATCTGTAGGAATATTAACTGAAACCATTTTAGACAGTTCTGCCTCACTCAAATTCAACTTTTCATCTTTAATAACTTCTGATAATACATCATTTGATGTAATAATCTCTTTATAGTCATTTACCAAATAGGTACCAGCTTGCAAATCTTGAGCAGAAAGATTCTTATTATCTGTTGCTTGATTAACAACATAGATACGCGTTGTTGATGTATATGTTGGTTGGATAAAGAAATAAGTACCTAAGAAACTGAAAGCAGCGAAATAAAAAGCTGTGAAAAGAATCAAAAGCTTCTTCGTCCAAAGTTTATGTAGCAATGC
This sequence comes from Streptococcus sp. HMSC068F04, assembly GCF_001837455.1. Classification (NCBI taxonomy): domain Bacteria; kingdom Bacillati; phylum Bacillota; class Bacilli; order Lactobacillales; family Streptococcaceae; genus Streptococcus; species Streptococcus sp. HMSC068F04. The sequence continues at coordinate 30,848 of NZ_KV832526.1, read as the reverse complement.
TAGTACGTCGATTTCAACACTTTTAGTGTTATCTTGATTCATAATATCTCCTATAAATATTGATTTTCTAGTAATGTTTTGGGATTTTCAATAAAAAGATTCTTAGCACGTTTGGGGCCGTAGTTCTTTTTAACAATTTCATAAGCATCTTTCATAAATGGTGGTCTCAGCCCAAGATTATGCATGTCGCTAGCAACCATATGAACCAAATTTTTCTCCAAGAAAAAGCGAACACGTTTCTTTCTTACTTTATCTTTATCTCCAAAGAGCTTTGGTTTTAGAACATGTGAACTATTGACTTGAGTATAGCACCCCATATTGATGATTTCTCGAACACGATCAGCATTTTCTTCGAGGGCATCATAGCGTTCAATATGAGCAACAATTGGTGTTACCCCTGCTCGTAAAACATTGCTAAGCCCAGTATGAATTTCTTTCCAAGATGTGCGAGCACTAAACTCAATCAAAGCAAATTGAGTGTTGTGCATGCGTGGAATAAGATTTTTTTCGAGTTTTTCAACAATGTCTGAGGTGTAATAAAGTTCACCACCATAAAAAATAGTTAAGTCTGGATAAAGTGCTTCAGCTTCTTCTTTTACTTTTTTAAAGTTTGCAAAGATTTTATCCTCTGGGGTTTCAAACATTCCCTTACGACGATGAGATGTTGAAACAATCGTACGCACTCCTTGCGCAAAGCTTTCGCCAATGAGGTCAAGACTTTCTTCTAAAGTTTTAGGACCATCATCAACATCAAAAACAATATGTGAGTGAACGTCAATCACTTATTTTTCCTCCATCAATTTTTTGATAGCTTGAGAGGCACTTTCTACACTAGAATCATCCAGTTTCATCATGTAGAGACTAGAATTTGGCATAGCATAAGAGGTCAATTGTCCAGTTGAACCTGTACCTGTTACTGCTTGAGAAGTCACCGTAAATTTAGAACCTGAATCAAGTTGTGTATTGGCCAAAGCATTAATGGTATCTAAAGACATATTCGTTTGAACAGAGTCTTGAAGATTATTAACGATTGAAGTAAAGTTTGATACAGAATTTAGTGAAGCCAACTTGTTTACAATCGCAGAAATCACTTTCTCTTGGTTTTTACCACGATCATTATCGCCTCCATTCAAACTATAACGCTCACGAACAAATCCAAGGGCTTGTTCAGAATTCATTTGGATATCTCCAACTGGGAAATCAAACTTCCCATGAAGACTCGTGAAGGCTTGATCATTATGAACTGTCACACCACCAAGTTGGTCAATCAGTTTAAGGAAAGATGTGAAGTTAATGCGTGCATAGTAATCAATCTTAATGCCATAAAGATTTTCCAGAGTTTGTTCAGACGTTTCAACGCCATAAATACCTGCGTGGGTTAATTTATCATACTGGTCTGCCCCACCACCAGGAATCTTAACGTATGCATCACGTGGAGTAGTCGTCAAGAGAATCTTATGTGTGTTCATGTTAACTGTCATAATGATATTGACATCTGAACGTGACACTGTTGAAATTGAACCGTAAGTATCAATACCACTAATATAAATATTGAAGACTTTTGAATCTACTTGTTTTGCAGAGTTGTTATTCTTCGTTTTAATTTTATAAGTATAGATTGTTTTTAGATGTGAAGCATAGTTACTATCAACAGACTCTAGTAGGCTTGCATAAGAACCACTCAAGACCATAGCTTTAGATTTGCCAGACTTAAGATTGTCATATGCTTCTTGATATGAAGCAACATCATCAACTTTAACATCAACTTTTTTATCTTTTTTTAGAGCTGACATCAAAGTGTCGACATTGTTCTTATCAACCTTAGTAGGTGCCTGTACGGTAGTAAGCTGATTCACATCTTTGATGTCACTATTCTTAGGAACAACAATGCTCATTTCAACTTCTGAAAATGCTGCCGTTTGATTCATACGGTTAGTGATATCAATCATTTGTTTAAAACCAAAGACACCGACCAAAGAAATAAGTGAGAAAACTACTAAAATAATAGTAGTCACTAACGTTGATTTTTTAGCTTTCTGAAGGAAGATGCTAATGGCAAGAACTACCAATAAACCAATAGTGATAATAATGTTCAAAAACCTAAATGATAGGAAATTATAATTGAACATAATGAATAACAAAAATGCTACTAAAACAGTATACAGAATAGTCAACCCGATGTTAACCATTCCCCACATTTTTTTACCCGTTCGTTTCTGCTTACGATTCGTACGCGAACTCATATAAAATGCTCCTAAATATTAAAATTAGATATTTCCCACAGTAATTATAACATTACTATAACTTTATTTCAATTGTCATTCTTTTTAAAAAAGAAGAAACCGTATTCAATGAGGGTATTGAGCTTTTATTATCTACCTTTTTTTGTTATTTTATAAGCTTCTTTTCACATTTTTAAAATTTAATTTTGAATTGTCAGTTAATTATTATAATTTTCCCATCAAAAAGGCTTGCGAAACTTGACTTTCTAAAATCCAAGATAAGGCCCCTTTTTTTATAACTAGGGTCATCATTTCAAACTTTTTCGAGGTTTGTTCGTATATATCTGAACATCTATAATACAACGAATAATAGATTATCGGTGGATATCAATAACACAATATTTTTCAACCATAACTTCTTCCATAATAAAAAACCTCCCACTACTATTGAACAATAGAACAAGAGGTTAATTGTAAGATAATTCCTGACTAAATTTCTTGTCCATCCAGTTTTTGCACAGGCTAGCAAAGTCCTCCCTACTATGGGCCAAAAATTTATATTGTTCACCTTAATTATAAGAAGGACAATCTTCTCTATCATGAGTTATCTGGCTGAACAGGCTTAGGGTTCTATACGTAGTCAACAATTAACTTTTTATACCATGGTCTTAACTACTTTAGTTTTTCAATTGGCTCAAACATCTATACTGTAACTCGTTTAGATTTTCTTATCATTGCAGTATAAGCTTCAAAGCATAACTGTATAGTATTCGTTTTACAGCTTCAGAACAATATAAACTGAAAATTGTATAATAAGATAATTATTAGAAAACAATATTTGTCCTTATTCTGATTAACTAAAAGCTTTAAAGTTTCTATCCAATTTTGAACACGTTTAGGACATTCAGTTTGATGACAGAATAAAGCTTACTTGCCACTCCCTGAATCAATGACTAAAAAAATCATTTAATCAAAATATCTTTAACTAAATTCTTCAAATCTGGGACTACTTCTTCCATAAACCATGGATTTTTGGCTTGCCATATATTATTTCGAGGAGAGGGATGAACGAGAGGAAAAAACTCTGGAAGATAATCTTTGTAATGCTTAACTGTATCCGTTAATTTTGCCGACGATTTTTGATGTAAATAGTAACGCTGTGCATAGTTACCTACTAAAATCGTTAATTGAATATCAGGAGCTAAAGCAAGAACTTTCTCATGCCACTTATCTGCAAATCCTTTGCGAGGAGGTAAATCACCTGATTTCCCATGGCCTGGGAAGTAAAAATCCATTGGCACAATAGCAAACATGCCAGATTCATAAAATTCTTCGCGTGAAACCCCCATCCAATCCCTGAGATTATCACCGCTAGGATCATTCCAGTAAAGGCCGGACTCTTGGGCACGAATACCAGGAGCTTGTCCTACAATATTAATTCGTGCGGTTTTTGGAATGGTAAACAAGGGTTTTATACCTTGTTCCGTAAAAGCTTTATTTTGTTCATCGGACATGATTGCTTGCGTTAATTCTTCAAGTGTTTCCATATTTTCCTCCTCAAAAAAGAGACAAAACTGTCTCTCTTTTTTATTTGATTAACTCATAGATAGCTTCTGCATAAATGGCAGCTGCACGGTACAAGTCTTCGACCTCAGTAAACTCATTTGCTTGGTGCATCGTGTTGACATAACCAGGGAACATAGCTCCATAGGCAACACCACGTTTGAGGAGACGTCCAAATGTTCCGCCACCAATAATTTGTTCATGACCTTTAAGGCCTGTTTGTTTCTCATAGACTGAAAGAAGAGTCTCCACCATAGGATCATCAACTGGTACATAGTGTGGCACATGACCATGTTCTGAGAGACTAACCGCCTTAGGATCTTCGAGTTTTTCAAGATCAGCCTTAATAGCGTCCGTATCAACCCCTTGAGGATAGCGGAAATTCAGAGCAATCGTATTATCTTCTGATTCCTTAGAGAAGTTAAATACACCTGCATTCATGGTCAATTCACCCATCTTAGGATCTGTAAATGCAAGACCTGTCTTTTCAGCAAAGAAATCTTTATGAAGTGTTTCAGCAATTATATCCAAATACGTTTTAGCATTGCCTTGGAAATCAAATTGACTAAGGAAGAGTGCCAAGTAGGTTGCCCCATTAATACCATTTTGAGGCATCATACCATGAGCTGATTTCCCATGAATAGTCACATGGAAAACACCTGCTTCTTCGGACACTTGACCAGTTACTTCTTGTTCCGCAACAAAGTCGGCTAATTTGCCCTCAAGTTCTTTCAAAGTGATAGGTCCAGTAAAATCTGCACTTGCAGACTCAGGAACCATATTTTCACGCAAACCACCATTAAAGGACACAAGACTAAATTCACCATCATTTTGACCCTCAAAATGAAGATAGGCTGTAATATTACCCTTTTCACCATTGATAATTGGAAATTCTGCATCAGGAGAAAAACCAAAATCAGGATCCTTCAACCCATTATGAGCAAAGTAATAATCCATATCACCCCAACCAGATTCTTCATCTGTACCAACAATAAAGCGAACACGCTTAGATACAGGGAGACCTAGTTCTTTGATAATCTTCAAGGCATAGTAACAAGCCATTGTTGGACCTTTATCATCTGATGATCCACGAGCATAAAGTTTGCCATCTTTGATTACGGGTTCATAAGGGTCTGTATCCCAACCACTCCCAGCTGGAACCACATCCAAGTGCGCGAAAATACCTAAAACTTCATCACCTTGACCAAATTCAAAATCACCAGCGTAATTATCAATATTACGTGTTTTATAGCCATCACGCTCAGCTAAAGCAAGAAAATGTTCCAAAGCTTTTACTGGTCCAGGACCAAATGGGTGCTTATCATCAACCTTACTGTCATCACGTTCTGAGTTAATACGCAAAAGACCAAAAAGGTCCTCCATCAAAGCATCTTTGCGCTTATCAACTTCGGCACGAAAATCAATTGTCATAATTTACTCCTTACTGTCTCTAGTTAGCATTATTTTACCATTTTTAGTAAGAGTTTTCATCCCTTATAAACAAAGCCAATAAAAAATGCAATCACTTACCTATCATTACAAGACGCCATACGATTTTGAATAGCATGTAAAACATTTCCTAAATCAGGAATGATCGAATCAAAAGTAATACTATTGCTTTCAACTAGGAACGCTTTCCCTTAGCTACCGGCCTCTTTTTACTTTAGGCTCTTCTATTGAAATCAGTCATGTTGTAGCATTGCGATATTATCATTTCAAGAATTTCCAAAAACTTTAGAATATTCTCTTAATTAATGCTATAATAGGACTATCAAAACTAAGGAGATGCATTATGCCATTTGTAAAAATTGATCTCTTTGAAGGTCGCACTGAAGAACAAAAAATCGAACTTGCTCGCGAAGTTACTGAGGTTGTATCACGTGTTGCAAAAGCACCTAAAGAAGCTATTCATGTTTTCATTAACGATATGCCAGAGGGAACTTACTACCCACATGGTGAAATGAAAAAGAAAAACTAGTCATCATTAAGCAGTCACATCCGTGGCTGCTTTTAATATAAAAAAACTGGAGTTTCTCTCCAGTTCTATACTTAGATTATAGTTGGTAATTCGTCATCGTCTTCAAAATTCTCCACAACTTCTTCACCAGGCAATGGTTTTTGCAGTTTTCCCAAGATAAAGCGTGAGATGGGACCAACTACTAGAAAATTAAGTGGTAAGGCCATGATAACATTTGTCAACCAAGCACGACCATAGGATGAGAGCGTCACCGACTGACCGTTGTACACTAATCCATAGAGCGACATAAAGGTTACCATGAATAGCGCCATGGTTCCAGAAATCACTAAAATCTTCGCCCATCGTTTATCATGGGCTTTTACTTTATGTAAAATTGCAAATGCAATTGTCTTGGCTAGTGGTCCCACCAAAAGCATATCCAGTAAGAAAGCAACTACAAATCCAGGAAGATAACCTTGGAAAAAGTGACCCCAAGCAAAGGGAACTACTCCAGTCCAATCAAGGATAAGAAGATTCCAGAGACTCATCCCACAGACCATCATTCCACACATTAAAATCGTAAAAAGCAAAGCTTCTTTAAAATTACGAGGCATTAAAATTCTCCATTTCTAAAAGTTCTCTTTCAGCATATCAAAAATTTTTATTCCTCGTAAGTTAAATTTCTCTCATGAAAACGTATTATTTTAGGATAGTTTCCATTTCTGTATATCTCGGTTTCATACCTAAACGTTCGTAAAAACGTACAGCTCCCTAATTATCATTCCATACGTGAAGTGTCAGATTATAACAACCTAACTCCTTAGCATAGTCCAAGGCAAATTGATAAAGCTTCTCCCCTAATTTTTGACCTCGAGCCTCCTTATCAACGCATAAATCATCAATAAAAAGAGTCTTAACAGCCTTTAGTGGACCATTATTATCAGATACTTCTTTAATCATTAAGAACAGATGGCCTAAGATACGGCCTTGTTCATCCTCATATACAAAAATAGGTTTATTTGGATCATTAATCACTGCTTCTAAGTCTTCATCTGTAAATTTACTGCCTTCTGACTTAAAAACATCAGGGCGTGCATGATGATGCACTAGAAGAATCTGCCCCAATAGCTCCTGTAATCTTGGAATATCTTCTGCTCTTGCTAAACGAATCATAATTACCTCCATAAAAAAAGATGGGTAAAACCCATCTTAATTCTTATTTACCAAGTTTTGCTTTAGCTGCATCTGCAAGAGCTGTGAAAGCTGCTGCATCGTTAACTGCCAAATCAGCAAGCATTTTACGGTTAACTTCGATTTCAGCCAATTTCAAACCGTGCATCAATTGTGAGTATGACAAACCGTTCAAACGAGCTGCCGCATTGATACGTGTAATCCAAAGTTTACGGAAATCACGTTTCTTTTGACGACGGTCACGGTATGCATAGTAGTAAGAGTTCATTACTTGTTCTTTTGCAGTACGGAACAAGATGTGTTTTGCACCATAGTAACCTTTAGCAAGTTTCAATACACGTTTACGACGTTTGCGTGATACAACGCCACCTTTAACACGAGCCATTTATATATTCCTCCGAATTAATTCTAGTTTAGTTAATTTGTAATGCTTTTAGCGAATTAACGCATTTGTGAAAGCATTGATTTGATACGTTTAAAGTCACCTGAATGTACCATTGACGCTTTACGAAGGTGACGACGTTGTTTTTTAGTTTTACCGTGGAAACGGTGAGATGTGAAGGCACGGAAGCGTTTCAATCCACCTGAACCTGTACGTTTGAAACGTTTAGCTGATGCGCGGTGTGTTTTTTGTTTTGGCATTTTAAAATTCTCCTCTTAAAATAGTGTTAGTTTGACAATTATTTTTTGTCAGGAATTGGTGCAAGTTGCATGAACATTTGACGTCCATCCATCTTCGCTCTTTGCTCAATAATCGCAATATCTTGCGTTTTTTCAGCAAATTCCGCCAAGACCTTAGCTCCGATTTCTTTGTGAGTAATCATACGACCTTTGAATCGGATAGAAACTTTAACCTTGTTTCCTTTTTCAAGGAACTTACGGCCGTTACGAAGTTTAGTTTCAAAGTCACCTTTATCAATAACTGGACTCAAACGAACTTCCTTAACGGTAACAACGCTTTGTTTCTTACGTTGTTCTTTTTGTTTCTTTTGATACTCAAATTTGAACTTACCATAGTCCATAATCTTCGCAACAGGTGGCGTAGCTTGTGGTTGGATGAGAACCAAGTCAACATTTGCATCATCTGCAATAGCTTGCGCTTCTGACAATGGTTTAATTCCCAATTGTTCACCATCAAGACCAACAAGACGAACTTCGCGAACGCGAATTTCATCGTTAATGAATAGATCTTTCTTAGCTATGATCTTCACCTCTTTATTTTTTTAGAGAAAAACAAAGCGGACTTGATATACAAGCCCGCACACATAATATCCCTATTGGGATTTGACATGTTGGGCCAGACAACCTAAGTCGCAAGGCGAGAAGTTCTCACTTCTGCTTTTCTCATTGTTAATAGTATAACAAGTGAGTCATCCTTTGTCAATAATTTTTTTTGCTTTTTCTTGAATAAATTCCACAACACCATCAATAGATACACCTGTAGTGTCAAAAGTGATGGCATCTTCCGCTGGTTTAAGAGGTGAAACTTTACGATGACTATCTTTATAGTCACGTTCAGCAATTTCTTTTTTTAGAGTCTCAAGGTCAGCGGGAATACCTTTTTCGATATTTTCCTTATAACGGCGTTCCGCACGTTCATCAACTGAAGCAATCAAGAAGATTTTGAGTTCTGCATCAGGCAAAACCACAGTACCAATATCACGTCCATCCATGATAATAGCACCATCTTGAGCAATACGTTGTTGTTGTGCAACCAGTTCTTGGCGCACTTCAGGAATGGCTGCTACCCAAGAAACATTATTTGTGACTTGGTTATCACGAATGGGGTGTGTAATATCAACATCACCTACATAAACTTGCTGACTACCATCTGCTGCTTTTCCGAATGAAATCGGATGTTGAGATAGTTGCTCCAAAATTTCTGGTACATTTTCCTCAGTCAAACCATTCTGCAAGGCCAAATAAGTTGCAGATCGGTACATAGCACCTGTGTCAAGATAAGTATAGCCAAGATTTTTTGCAATAATCTTGGCTACTGTACTTTTTCCACTTGACGCAGGACCATCAATAGCAATTCTAATATCTTTCATGATGTTCCTTTGCTTTAAAAATTATTGAACGTTAACGACGTCACCTGGGTTAGCATACCAGTAACCATTTGTCATGTGATCAGGGTTAAGACGTTCCAATTCATCTACAGAAATACCTGCACGTGCGGCGATTGAACCAGCACCTTCACCAGATTGAACAACAATTGATGAACCATCTGCTGCTGCCGTAGCGCTTGATGGTGTTGTCTCAGCTGACTCAGTTGCATCTTCTTTTACTACATGTTTAGAAGAGCTTGATGCTTTAGTTGAAGATGATTTCTCTTTTGAAGATTTTTCTGTAGTAGATTTCTCACTTTCCTCATCTTTGTTTGAGTCTTTCTTGCTAGATGAAGATTTAACAACTTTGCTAGTTGATGATGAGTAGAATCCAGATGATTCCTTAGATTCCGCAGTTTTGTTTCCACCGACATTTGAAGTATAGAAAACAAAGAACAAAATACATACAACAATAACAAAGAATAATCCAAGCAAGACTGTCAAGAATGATGAATTAATGAAGCCGCCACCTTTTTCGCGTTTTTCATCAGAAGGAGTTACATCCTCTTCTTCTTCATAATCCTCAAACTCATCTTCATCATCTAGAAAATCAGCGTCAACTACTTCTTCCAACTCTTCGTCAGAAACCTTATCTTCCCATGGTTTTTTACTCATGATATTCTCCTTGTAAAAACAATAAATCTATTTTAAAATAATACTATGAAAGTATCATTAATTCCAGAAAAATGTATCGCTTGTGGTTTGTGCCAAACCTACTCTCCCGTCTTCGATTATGATGACGAAGGTATTGTTAGGTTCAGAGATAGCGACCAACTCAATCAAATTATTGAAAACACCCCTGAGACTTTGACTGCTGTCAAGTCTTGTCCCACTAAAGCCCTTATTTGCGAAGTTTAAGCTTGAGGGCTTTTTTTGATTCCTCATAAAAGGCAAAGTAATCAAAGTTGGTCATATGATCCAATAGCTCTACCTCACCTTTGAAATCAGGGTGAAGCGCTAAAGCATCTAAGAAATATTTCTTTGGCCACTTTCTCATATAAAACTGACGTTTCTTACCATTTTTAAAGATGAGACATAGACCAGTTTTGATAACTTCTACCTTTTCGATGTCACTAATCTTTACCTTGCGTGGTTTAAAAATGTTAAATGAAACAATTCGTAGAATCCCATGGTCTTCAATAATGAAGTAACGATGAAAGCCTAAACCAAACAGGGCTACAAAAATTGTAAAAAGCATCAAAATATGAGAGGGCACCGAGTACAACTCGAACAATAGAGCCGCCGCAATAAAGATTGGCGTGATGGCTAAAGACCAGTAAATAATCAGCCAAGATAATTCGGGTTGCCAATGGTAACGATACTTGCCGAAAATTTTTATCATCTCAGCACCTCCATTACTTCTAATTTTACCATAAAATCAGTATTTAGCAAGCTCAATTAAGGTTTACTGACAATTCCAAGAATAACATCTACGGCTTTTTCCATTGTCTGCAAGGAAACAAACTCATAACGACCATGCATATTTTCGCCACCAGCAAATAAGTTTGGAGTTGGAATGCCCATGAATGAAATCTTAGACCCGTCAGTACCACCACGAATTGGTTCGATGACTGGCGTAATATCTAAGTCTTCCATGACTTCTTTTGCTAACTCTACAGGTGTCATGTCTTTTTCAATAACCTGACGCATGTTATAGTATTGATCTTTAAGTACTAAATCAACGCGTGTCTGACCATAAGTTTGATTCATTTGATCAGCAATCTCTTGGAAGGTTGCTTTACGATTTTCAAAGGATTCAGTTTCGAAGTCACGAATAATATAAGAAGATTTAGCTTCTTCAACAGTACCAGTCATAGTTTGAAGATGGTTAAATCCTTGATAGCCATCTGTCAACTCTGGACGTTCTTTTTCTGGTAACTGGTTATGAAAATCAATAGCTAACTGTAAGGCATTAACCATTTGATCTTTTGCTGTTCCAGGGTGGACATTGCGTCCGTGGAAGGTAAGTTCTGCTCCTGCTGCAGAGAAAGTTTCATACTGTAATTCACCCAAAGGTCCACCGTCAACTGTGTAAGCAAAATCGACATCAAAATCTTCGACATCAAATTTATCTGCACCGATTCCAATTTCTTCATCAGGACCAAAGCCTACACGAATCTCACAATGTTTGATTTCAGGATGAGCCTTCAAATAAGCCAAGGCTGTCATAATCTCAGCAATACCAGACTTATCATCAGCTCCAAGAAGGGTGGTCCCATCTGTCGTAATAAGTGTCTGACCGACATAATTCTTGAGATTTGGAAAATCAGCTGGGTCTAGGTTATAACCTGAATTTCCAAGAGGAATGATACCTCCATCATAAGAGTCAATGACTTGCGGTGACACTCCCTCTGCATTAAAATCAGCGGTATCCATATGAGAGATGAAACCAATCTTACGTGTTAACTTGTCATCGTTAGCCGGAAGGGTTGCCACTAGGTAACCATTACTTTCCAAATAATGAATATTACTTAAACCTAGTTCTTCTAATTCTGGTTTTAAAACCTTCAAGGCAAAATCCACCTGGCTTTGTGTCGTTGGCGTTCTTGTCGCATTTTCATCACTACGTGTATTGATTTTGACGTAACGTAAAAAACGCTCTAAGAGTAAATCGTAGACCATAAGCACTCCTTTTGTTGTATTTAGTATTTACCTCAATTATAGCATAAAAACCCATCATAATGATGGGTTAACGTATAACTTAAACTTTAGATTCTTTTTCATAGTAAGACTTAATCCCTGCCACGATGGCATTAGCTAAAGTCTCCTGATAAGCAGAGGTA
>NZ_KV832526.1:18034-18924 GCF_001837455.1 Streptococcus sp. HMSC068F04 | reverse complement strand
TGACAAGAAACCAAGTTCAAGAAGGACTGCTGGAGCTGTTGTCTCACGCAAGACTGCAAAGGTTTGACGTTTCACACCTTGGTTCTGAGCGCCAGTCGCATTAATCAGGCTAGACTGGATAGCATTGGCCAAAGTGTCACTCATGCTCAATCGAGTTGGATTAGCATGGTAGGTTGCATTAATACGTGATGGGTATTCTGCATAAGGTTGGTAATAATAAGTCTCGATTCCTTGTGCTGCAGAACTTCCTGAAGCATTGATGTGAATACTTACGAAGATATCAGATTCAGAGGCATTAGCCGCACGTGAACGGTCCGCCAAGTCAACATAGGTATCACTTGTGCGTGTGGTCACAACTTGATAACCTTCTGCTTCTAATTTAGCTTTCACACGACTTTGGATAGCCAAGGTCAAGCTCTTTTCAGAAATACCAAAGTAAGAAGCACCTGGATCATAGCCACCATGCCCAGCATCCAGATAGACAATCTTATTTAAAACATCGTAGTTTCCTCTTGATGCCGAACCGATTTTCTTAGGGGCTACCACATCAGCTGAAGTTGCCCCAAAGCCGATATTCTTACCTGAAGCATCAACAATATAGCCATGAACGATGTACTTGCCTGAATTCCACTTGTGCTGGCTTGCTGAAATAGTCACTTTATAAGAACCATCATCCTGTTTTGTAGCATTATGCCAAACAAGATCATCCTGACCATTTTGCTCAGACCAGACTGGGATAAGGACACCTGAAATACCACTTGGATTCGTCAGATTAGTGATAAGGACATCAAAGGTTCCACGATTTTTATCATTATTGGTAATAGTCAGTGTTCCTTGAGTCTTAGTGATATCAAGTGTTGCTTGTTTGCCACCTAGGCCAATGAATTTAC
>NZ_KV832526.1:0-17934 GCF_001837455.1 Streptococcus sp. HMSC068F04 | reverse complement strand
AGCTGCCTTGTACCAGATAATATCATCTTGACCGTTCTTTTCTGACCAGGTTGGAACCAAGACTTCTTTGAAACCTCGTGGGGCAATCAAGTTTGAGATAACAACATCATAGCTACCATTAGCATTGTTGAGACCAGTGATAGCGAGATCGGCTTTAGGATTTTGACTCTCTACTCCTTCATTTTCTAGGACAGAATTGGTCGTATTGCTCACTGCATCCCATTCATAAAGTTTATAGGCTTCAATCAAACGGATAAGTTTTCCAGCGTAACTTGGATCTGTTGCATATCCTGCATTCTTAAGTTCCTGAGCCGCAATGCGATAATCTGTTTCATTCACAACTTTTCGGTAATTGTTTTTTCGCCACTCGGTACTCGTGAAAAATTTTGCATGGTCTACTACGCTATCATTCCATGAGGCATATTTTCGAAAAGCTGCATTGACCGTGATATAGCCACCATTAACATATTCCTGGGTAAGGACAGTCACGCTTTCTCCATTCCAGTCCTCTGAATCCTTAATGCCAAAAAGATTATTGTTCGGAGCCTTAGCAAGTTCAGAGCTTCCCCAACCACTTTCTAGGATAGCTTGTGCTGCCGTAATAGAGGGAAGGACTCCTTCCTTGGCTCCATCCATAGCTCCTTGCTTAATGGCACTAAGAAAATGACTTTGTTTTTGATCAATTTCGCTAAGATTATCTGCCTCTTGATAAGAGATTGTGGTCACAGAACTATTGGTTAAGACAGCTATTTTTGAAGAATCTGCCAGACTTGTTTGCTCCTCCTCTAATACCTTTTCACTTTGTAGATTCATTTGGCTCGTTGAATCATCGTGTACTCCCACTTCAGAATAACTTGCCTCATGATTATCTGTACTTTCTTTCAAAGTTGAAGATGTATCAGTTGGTGACAACATTTCATCTGCTTTCGCCGATTGACCAGACATTCCTAAAAATAAGATTGCTAGCATAACACCGCACAGTCCATAAGCTTTGCTTTTCTTAAATCCAAAATGAAATCCTAATTGCATCTTAATTTCCTTTTCTATTTACAATTTCTGCTGATTCATTTTAAGACGATTAAACTATCAGCATCATAAAGTCTTAAAATAAACCTTCACCAATTTATTCGCAAAAAAAGCTAGAAACTTATCAAAAGTTCCTAGCTTTTTTAGTAGTATTGAAATATTAATCGACATCAACGAAACCAAAACGTGATAGAGGATACAATCTGAAAGAGATAACACCTTTAATTTGGTCTTTTTCAATGAGACCAAACTTACGACTATCATCTGTATTACGGCGGTTATCGTTCAGTACAAGGTATTGACCTTTTTCAATCTTAGTTTGTTTATTATCTGTCAATGTTGCAATGGAAAAATCATCAGTAAAGAAATTCCCAGGTGAAACTGTCGCCAAATAAGCTGATTTATCCTTGCTAATATAGGCTTCGTCAACTGACTTATCATTGACATAAAGGAAATCATCCATAGCTGTCACGCTCTTGCCCTCACCAGCAATAACACGACCAATATAATCCTTGCCATTAACTGTATAAAGAATAAAATCTTTTTTCTGAGGTTCAACATTTTTATTGAAAGTAACATAATCACCAGCATGAATATAGTCATTCGCCTGACCTTCAGTCACACGGTGTGTTGAAAAGACAAATGCTCTTAACAACAAAATCACTACAATGGCAAGAACTGCTATGATAATATTTCGAATTAAATCTCTCTTAACCATACTTACTCCTTATGGGTTCTAATAAAATCATAACATAAATAGAGAAATAAAAAAAGAGGGAGTGAACAAGCTCAATGTATCTCTCCCTCTCTTTAAACCAATGATTAAAGCCTTTCGCAGCTTAATAATCCTCAAGAAATGTTTGCATATTGACATCATCTGGAACTAAGGCAAGGTATTTTTCTGCTGCTGCACGCGCCTGATCTCTGTAACCAAATTCCCTCAGGATATATGCATAATCATGGAGGAATTCAGGATTTTCAGATAAATCTTTAGCCAAATCTTGATAGATTTGAAAAGCTTCTTCTTCATCATCAAGTGCTTGGTAGGCCTTGGCAATGTTCCAACGAGCCAAAACAGAATCAACTTCGTAATCGGCTAAAGCTACCAGATCCTCGTAACGTTCTTCTTCTAAATAGAGAGTACTTAAACGTAGAACAATCTCATCTTGGTCCTCAGCGAGTGGTAAGGCTTGCTTCAGATAAGATTCAGCAGATTGAGTGTCATGCAACTCGTAGGATAACTGTGATGCTAACAAAAGTAATTGAACATCAAAAGCATTTTTTGAAATCCCTTGTTGTGCCATACGTAATGCTTCTTCAGTTTTATGTTCTGCATGTAAGGACAAGGCGTAAAAATACTCATAACCCTCGAAGTCAGCAGACATGATTTCTATCTGCTTAAAGTAAAAATTAGCTTTTTGATACTCTTCTTGATCATAGAGCAAAGTGGCTAATTCAAAAGCAATGGTATCATCGTATTCAATTTCAATGGCTTTTTCCAAAAATTCACGAGCAGCTTCAAACTTACCAAGACTGGCATAAGCCTTACCAATGCGCTCATAAGTAGAAACGCCAGTCATTGCCAGGAGGTCACGATTATCTAATTTAGCATAGTATTGAATAGCTTGTTCAAAATTTCCAAGTTCAAATTCCATCTCAGCCAAACCAAAAATAATCAATGAGTCATCTGATAGTTGACTTGCCTCCAACAACTTATCACGTGCCACATCAGTTAAGCCCTCCATTTGATAGAGGTCTGCCTTTACAATTAAAGCAGACAAATAGTCGTCAGAATCTTCAGGTATGGCATCCAAATAAAGAAAGGCCTCTTCAATATCACCATCTTCGGCTGCAATTTGTGCTAGATTGACATTAACTTCTGGAAAATCAAAACGAACTTTTTCGTAAATTTCCTGTGCCTGTGGTAAGAAACCAATAGACTCTAGATATTGGCCCAACTCAACAAGAACCTCTGCAGGGTCTTCTCGTAAAGCTTTTTTAAAATATTTGTCTGCGTGGTCTAAATCTTGGTTTCCAATAGAGGCAACCATTTTTTCACTATTTAACATCGTCTTTTTGTCCTTCATTTTCTAGATCATCTTGATAAAGATTACTTACAGAACGGTACCAATCAAAAATCTCTCTAACAACAACCTTGACAGAAGCATAGATTGGAATCCCTAATAGAACACCCCACACACCGTACAGAGATCCTGCTGTCAAGAGAATAAACATAATGGTGATAGGGTGAATGCTTAGTTTATTTCCCAAAACAAGCGGAGAAACAAAACGTCCTTCAATAGTTTGCTCGATGACAAAAATGATGAGGACCTTAATCAACATCGCAGGTCCTTGTACCAGTCCCATGATTACAACTGGTACCATAGCAAGAAAACTTCCTAGATAAGGAACCATGTTTAGAAAACCTGCCATAATACCAAAAGTCATACCATATCGAAGACCTACAATCTTAAACATAATACAGAACATGATAGCAACTACAATAGCGACTGTAACCTGCCCTTGAACATAGCCTTCGAGTTGACTATTAATATCTGAAAGCATACGAACAGTTGTTTCACGAAAGCGAGTTGGTAAGGCTGAGACAAAGCTATGTTTCATCTTTTGGCTATCTCTTAAAAGGTAGAAAAGAATGAAAGGTGCCAAAATAATAGCTACGGTCACCCTTGCTACTGTGCTTGCAAAAGTCCCAACCCATGTCAAAGCCGATGAAGAAAAGTTCTCAGCATAGTTGACCATTCTCGCTGAGAAATCACTAAGCATGGACTCTAGATCACCGTGGAAATTGGAAAGAATAGGAAGATTAATCCAACGTTCCGTCTCACTATTGGCACGTGCAATATATGATGGTGCATTTCTTATTAAAATCAAAATTTGATTTTGTAAGCTAGGAATAGCCGTCGAAATTCCCCAGACCAAGAGCAAACCAAGGATAGCATAGATAACCAAGATAGACATGGTTCGGTTTAGTCCGGTTCTTTCTACAAGTAGTACCAAAGGTTTTATTAAATAATAAAGGAGCATGGAAATAACCAGTGGCAACATAATAATGGTCATAAACTGAATGACGGGTGAAAAAATAGGACTGATCTTTGTGAAAATCAAAACCGTCAAACCAATCAAAAGTAAGATGAAAAAGGCTACAACAGCCTGATTATTCAATATCCACTTAAAAAACCATGTTTCTGAAAAATGTTCTGTTTTTTTACGCTTCATAGTTCCTCCCTATTTATCATAAAAAGTTACAGTCTTGTCTACTAAATTTTGGTTACGATCATAGACAAATTTTGCAGAGAAGAATGGTCTATCTTCAAGGATCCACTTGAAGATCTCATAGTCACCTTCCCAAGTTGGTTTAGATAAGACCTCATCATATGGTACCCATTCAAGCGTTCCTTCACGAGACTCCTCATCTGAGATGAGTTCTCCTTCAAAACCAGTTACCTTAAAGACATAGGTATACCAATCATGACCAGGGGTAAATTCTGGAAAGGTAATCATCCCTTTAAAATCCATCTCAGTCACTGTAAAATGGGTTTCCTCGAGAATTTCACGACGAGCACATTCGTCAGGCGTTTCTCCCGCTTCTAGTTTTCCCCCAACAGAAATCCACTTTCCTTCATGAACATCATTAGGCTTTTTATTACGATGTAGGAGCAAAAGCTCCTTTCCATTGTCAATATAACAAATGGTAGCTAACTTTGTCATAATGCATCTCTTTTCCAATGTTTTTTAAATATTATACCAAATATGGGATTGGATTTGGGCTTTAAGCAGACGATTTTGAGATATAGTTGAAAATCTGCTTTTCTGAATCTCTCGACAAACAAAAAGAGAACCAAAATAGTTCTCCTTTAATCTCTTAGTATTTCAAATAACGACGCATTGCCATACGTGACCCAATCGAACCGATAATAATACCGACTGCGAAAAGGGTTCCGATAACCGCATAGACAAACCACTCTGGATCATACATCGAAATACCACCTTTGACAAAATCTGGATTCAAAGATGAGTAAACCATGTGATACAAAAGATAAATGAGCCCAGAAGGAATGATGGCACCAAGTGCTCCAATGCAAGCACCTTCCATCAAGTAGGGACGACGAATGTATGAATTCTTAGCACCTACCAAACGCATGATTTGAATTTCAGTCGCACGTGACATAATGGTAATACGGATGGTATTTGAAATCAATAGGACAGCCACAATAGTTAAGAGTGCTGTGGCAATGATTCCCCAAAATTGAACACGTTTCATAGTGGACATCAGAATTTCAGTATCTGAGCCACCAAAGTTAGCATTATCAACACCCTGAATGGCTTTTGCTTCCTTGGCAACTCGACTCACATCATCTGGTGATTTCGTTTGGACGATGTAAACATCTGAAAGAGGGTTGGCATCTCCAGTAGCTGTCTCGAAACTTGAACCCATTGTTTCAATCAGTTGTTTCTTTTGCTCTTCTTTACTAGAGAAAGTAACCTTATCTACACCTTTGATTTTGGTCAAAGCATCATAAATCTTATGGTAGTCTTTATTAGCAACAATCTGTCCAGAAAGTTCCTTGACTGTTTTCGAGGCATCTGATGAATCTGGATCCAAGTAGACATTGACCTGAATATTCTTTTCAATATCTGAAGCCAATTTCTGCGTATTTAAAATAACAGAGCCAAAGACACCTAAAAGTGAAAGAACAATCATCACCGAAAATACTGCCGTAAGTGTCGACAATAGATTACGTTTGAGATTCTTAATCGATTCTCCTAAATGGCGGAAAAAGCGTCTAATCATGGTAACCGTACTCTCCTTCCTCTTCATCACGAACAATACGTCCTTCTTCAATCGCTACGACACGATGACGAAGGTTATTAACGATAGTTGAGTTATGGGTTGCCATTATAATGGTAGTCCCTTGCAAGTTAATACGTTCAAGGACTTGCATAATTTCCCATGAAATCTCTGGGTCCAAGTTCCCTGTTGGTTCATCCGCAATCAACACTTTTGGATTATTGACGATAGCACGCGCAATAGCGACACGTTGTTGCTCACCACCAGACAATTGATTTGGGAATGAACGCATCTTGTGTTTAAGACCAACCAACTCGAGAACCTCTGTCACCCGTTTCTTGATATGACGAGGTTTCTCACCAATAACTTCCATGGCATATGCAACGTTTTCAAAAGCCGTTTTCTTTGGAAGGAGTTTATAATCCTGGAAAACAACTCCAATAGAACGTCTCAAAAGTGGAACATCTTTCTTACGAAGTCGGGTTAAATCAAACTCTCCAACCTTCATAGAGCCACTCGTTAATTTTTCTTCTTGGTAGAACAAGCGAATTAAGCTTGATTTCCCAGCACCAGAAGGGCCGACTAAGTAAACAAACTCCCCAGAGTTAACAGACAAATCAATGTGTCTAAGGGCTGTTGTTGACTTATCATACTTCTTAGTAACATCTTTTAATTCAATAAGAGCCATAATGTCAGTATTCAACTACTAAAATAGCTGAAGCCTTCCTTTCATTGAGATAGAGTATCTAAATACTTGAAAATAGTATATCGTTACTATTCTTCCATACGCCACTTGAGGTAGGCATCGATGAAGCCTTCAATATCTCCATCCATTACCTTATCAACCTGGGCAACTTCATAGCCTGTACGGTGATCTTTAACCATGGTATATGGCGTGAAAACGTATGAGCGAATTTGACTTCCCCAAGTGATTTCTTTCTTATCACCCTTCAAAGCATTCACTTCTTCTGCTTTCTTTTCTTGCTCCATTTGATAGAGTTTAGCTTGAAGCATTTTCATCGCACGATCGCGGTTCCCATATTGTGTACGGTCAACCGTTGAAGCAACAACAATACCAGTTGGAATGTGGGTCAAACGCACACCAGTTGAAACCTTGTTGACGTTCTGACCACCAGCACCACCTGAACGGAATGTATCCATCTTGATATCATCATCACGAATCTCAACTTCAATGGTATCATCTAGTTCTGGCATGACTTCCACAGATGTAAATGAGGTATGACGACGTTTAGCAGAGTCAAATGGCGAAATACGAACCAAACGGTGGACACCCATTTCTGACTTGAGGAATCCATAAGCATTAGGTCCTTCAAAAGCAAGAGTTACAGATTTGATTCCAGCCTCATCACCAGCCTGATAATCCAAAGTCTCAACCTTGAAACCTTTAGCATTTCCATAACGTTGATACATACGAAGTAACATATCAGCCCAGTCCTGAGCTTCTGTACCACCAGACCCTGGGTGAATTTCCAGAATGGCATTGTTATGGTCATATGGTTCAGACAAGAGCAGTGTCATCTCGTAACTTGTCATAATCTTATCAAGTTTTTCGAGCGTTTCTTCCAGCTCTTCTTGAACACTATCATCTTCTTCCAACATTTCTAAATAAAGCTCTGTTTCGTCAGAGAGTTCTTGCATATTGTTGAAAGTTTCGTATTTCATTTTGAGCTCATTCAACTCTTGCGAGGTCTTTTGAGCTGCAATATTATCATTCCAAAAATCTGGCTCAGTCATTCGGTTTTCAAGGAGCGCAATGTCCTCTTCCAAACGATCTAAGTCAAAGAGACCTCCCGAAGCTCACGAGCTTCTCTTTATTTTCAGAGATTTTTTGGCGAATTTCTGCCACTTCCATGGATAGGTTTCCTCCATTTTATAGTATTATGCTTAATTCTAGCATAAATCACTTAAATTTGCCATTTTGCACACACAAGCTCCCACTCTGCTTGGGCGTCTTCATCTTTAGGTGAAAGATTCCTCATATAGTCTAACATGGCCTCATCGGGCTTCTTAACAATTTCTCCGAGAGCCCAAATGGCAGTCGCCGTATGGATGGGATTATTATTCTTATCGATAATCTCCATCAGTTTGACAATAGCATTGCGGTCATGTAAGTTGGCCAAGGCAATAATGGCATTACGTTGAAGAATATTCTTCCCTCGCCATGAACCGGCAATCATCCCAAATTTCTCCTTGAAGGATTTGTTACTCAGCTCAAGAAATGGAAGCAATTCGGGCATGGCAAGCTCAGGATCTATATCTGAAGCCAAAGGATTGTCGATACCTCTGTTATATGGACAGGAAATCTGACAAATATCACAGCCATAGATAACAGTCTTTATTTTCTTTCGAAACTCCATATCCATCATCCCCTTATCTTGGGTCTGGAAGGATAGGCAACGACGGGCATTCATAGTCCCATCGCCAATGAGACAAGATGTCGGACAGGCATCCAAACAACGACGACAATCCCCACATCCATAGTCTACTTCATGATCAGGTTCTATCTCTAGATTAGTGATAAGCTCACCGAGATACATGTAGGAGCCGTATTCTTTTGAAATCACTAGTCCATTCTTTCCGATAAAACCTATTCCAGCTCGCTTGGCCACTGCTGTATCGACCAAGGCTCCAGTATCCACCATACCTTTATATTCGAAGTTTTCCGTCAGTTTTTCAATGCCTTCTGCCAAGCATTTTAGTTTGTCCTGCAAAACATAGTGGTAATCTAGACCCCACGAATTTGGAGTGATTTTGCCCCGCTTAAATTCTGTTTTTTGGGGTTGTTGCGGCAACTTATGCGGATAGGCTACTGCAATGGAAATGATGGTTTTAGCTGATTCTAAGGTCAACTTAGGATAAATACGCTCTTCAATATTTTTATGTTCAAACCCTGTTGTTCGCCCTTCTTCGACACCAAGTCGAAGGGATTTCTCCAGATAGGCAAAATCATCAGCGGTTGTAAAACCAATTTTTGAAATGCCAATTTCCTTGGCCATCTTTTGTATTTCTAACTTGATATCCATATTCTTATCATAATGAAAATGTAGTCCAAGGGCAAGTATTTTCCACCATCTTCATATAGAGACAAGCCTTAACCTTTTTGTTACAATGTTTTTATGACAAGACTTGCAGTAATGAGTGATTTACATATTGATTTGAATCACTTTGAAACATATGAAATCGATACTCTTATAAAGTGTCTAAAAGATCAAGAAGTTAGCCACCTCCATATCGCCGGTGATATTTCTAATCATTATTATGCTGACACGAAACCTTTCCTACGAAAACTGTCTAAGGCGGTCAAGGTCACCTATAATTTAGGCAATCATGATATGCTTGATTTAGAAGATGAGCTTATTGATAATCTTGATTTTCAGGTAATTGATTTAGGAAGTAAGACATTATTGGCTTTTCATGGGTGGTATGATTATTCCTATTCTGATGAAAAATTAGATAAGATTCTTAAACGTAAGAAGCAACTCTGGTTCGACCGACGACTTAAACGATTGGGTACTGATCCCGAAATCTGTCAAACTAGTCTCCAGAAGCTAGATAATATTCTAAATGATTTAGACACGAATAACCTTATAGTTGCCATGCATTTCGTTCCTCACAGTCGTTTCACCATGACGCACGTACGTTTTAAACCTTTTAACGCTTATTTGGGATCTGAACAATTCCATCAGATTTTCGTCAAGCACGGCGTTAAAGATGTTGTTTTTGGTCATGCCCACCGCAGTTTTGGGACGGTAACTATTGACGGTGTAACCTATCACTCGCGTCCTCTTGGATACCGACGAGAATGGGACTTAATTATTGATTTTGTTTCCAATCACCCTGAACTCAATCCTACTGGAACATGGAACCTATCCAAGCGTTATAACCTAGTCAAGAAACTACAAGAGTTTTTAGAGTATGAAAAAAAGGAACTAGCAAATGAGTTCCTTTCATCCATGACACTATTTGATTTGTAGAACGACTCTTACGGGAGTCGTTTTTTTAGTCGATGAAAAATCCCTGTTTTTGAAGATCCTTCAAGGTATTAGCACGGTTGGCAACGGATTTATTCATGGTCTTAGCAATCTGAGTCGTAAATTCATCAACCCTATTATTGAGATCGCGGAGATCATAATACTCATGGACTTCAGCGTCGTAATCTTTTAGCTCCTCCAAGGGATTTTCCAAATCCTGATAATAATTTTCCATATGGATGACGTGACGTGGCAAACGAGGTTTAAGCTGTGGCTCCTGATCTGGCCAACCAACCGCTAGGCCCACTGCAGGATAGACATACTTTGGAAGTTTGAGAAGCTCCGAAAGCTTGGCATTATCATTCAAGATACTTCCCAAATAAACTGTTCCCATGCCTAAGCTCTCAGCAGCTACTACCACATTTTGAGCAGCAATCATTGCATCCGAGAAAGCAGAGATAAAGCGTTCGGGACTACCTTGCACCAAGGCTTCAGCACCCTTTGCCTCTGCAATCAGAGTGTTACGTCTTTGGTCTACAACAAAGACAAAAAGATGCCCAGCATTTGGAATATAAGGCTGATTCGCAATTTCAGCAATTTCTTCCTTCAATGTTTCATCTGTAATACTGATAATCGAATAGGACTGTCTAAAATTACTAGTTGCCGTATGTCTGGCAACATCAACCAGAAGGTCAACTTCTTCCTGTGTCAAAGCTAGAGGTTTAAATTGACGGATGCTACGGTGATTGAGTTGTGTCTTAATAGTCTCGTTCATGGCCTTCTCCTTAACTTGTGATCATTTCTCTTCAATTATAAACAAGACTCCCCCTTAATTCAAGATGTGATAAGAAAAAGCCAGAGACCATTATCTCTGACTTTATGTTTTAAATAGCGTCTTTATCCTTACCAAGGGCACGTTGAATAGCTTTGACTAATTCAACCAATACCACAATCAAGAAGGAACCTACAATAACCGCAAGCCATTGTGTCAGACTAAGGTGTGACACATGGAAAAGGCTATTAAATCCAGGAACTACGATAGTTGCCATCAACAGAACGAAGGCTACTGGAATTGCCCAGTTGAAAGTCTTGTTTCTAAAGAGACCAACTTTAAAGACTGATTGATAAACAGATTTAACGTTAAAGGCATGGAGCAACTGGATTAATCCAAGTGTGGCAAAGGCCATTGTAAGGGCATCCGCATGAATTTCTGCTTGCGTATGGTGCTCTGGGAAGGCAAGGCCCCAACCATATACTGCAAGAACAAGGATAGTTTGGAAGACACCTTGATACATAATCGCTCCGAAGACACCACCATCAAAGAAGTTTGATTGGCGACCACGAGGTTTGTGAGTCATAATACCTGGTTCAGCTGGCTCAACCCCAAGTGCGATAGCTGGAAGGGTATCAGTGACTAGGTTAATCCAGAGAAGGTGTACTGGTTGAAGCACATCCCAACCAAACAGTGTGGCAAAGAAGATAATGAAAACTTCGGCCATGTTGGCTGACAAGAGGTATTGGATTGATTTTTGAATATTTGAGAAGACCTTACGTCCCTCTTCTACGGCAACGATAATTGTCGCAAAGTTATCATCGGCAAGAACCATATCTGAAGCTCCCTTAGAAACCTCTGTACCTGTGATTCCCATACCGATACCGATATCAGCTGTCTTAAGTGAAGGCGCATCATTAACCCCATCACCTGTCATGGCAACAACCTTGCCATCATTTTGCCAAGCCTTGACGATACGAACCTTGTGTTCAGGAGACACACGCGCATAGACAGAGTACTGTTTGAAGACTTTTTGGAATTCTTCATCAGAAAGCTCATTAAGCTCAGCTCCAGTAAAGACATGATCTTCTGTATCATTTGGGTCGATGATACCAAGACGCTTAGCGATTGCTTCTGCTGTATCTTGGTGGTCACCTGTGATCATGATTGGACGAATCCCCGCTTCTTTAGCGACACGGACAGCCTCTGCTGCTTCTGGACGTTCTGGGTCAATCATACCTACCAAACCTGAGAAAATCAAATCAGACTCAACAACTGCAGATTCCAAGGTAGGAATGTCATTCGTTATCTTATAAGCCATCATCAAGACACGAAGAGCTTGTTTTGCCAAGTCCTTATTAGTCGCAAGGATTGCTTGTTTGTCTTCATCCGTGATTGGACGAATCTCACCATTGATTTCAATACGAGTCACTCGTTTGAGCAATTGGTCAGGCGCACCCTTAACAGCTACAAAGTATGTGCCATCCGCTTCTTTGTGAATAGTAGACATGAGCTTACGGTCAGAGTCAAATGGCAATTCTGCCACACGAGGCTCTGATTTCAAGACGTCACGCACATCAAAATTATGGTCCAAACCAAATTGAACAAGGGCTGTTTCGGTTGGATCACCGATTAGTTTACCATCTGGGTCTACCTTAGTATCATTGGCAAAGTTCATAATACGAAGGGTTGTATTGTCAGCACCAAGTTCCGTAGCAGCGCTTTGCAATTGACCGTTTGTATAGACTTTTTCAACAGTCATTTGGTTCATGGTTAAGGTACCAGTCTTATCAGATGCGATAATTTCTGTTGAACCAAGGGTTTCAACAGCTGGCAATTTACGAACAATCGAATTGCGCTTAGCAAGGGTCGTTGTCCCAAGTGACAAAAGAATGGTTACAATGGCAGGTAAACCTTCAGGAATCGCTGCAACGGCAAGAGCAACGGCAACCATCAAGCCTTCAAGAGGCTGTTCGCCACGAATGAAGACACTAACCAAGAATGTCACCAAGGCAATAGCGACAATAAGATAGGTCAAGGTCTTAGACAGTTGCTCCAAGCTTTGTTTCAATGGCGTTTGTGATTCGTCCGCATTAGCCAGCATATCGGCAATCTTACCGACCTCTGTATACATACCGGTATTGGTTACAACTCCTGTACCACGACCATAAGTAACGTTAGAATTTTGATAACCCATATTTACACGGTCACCGATACCTGCTTCTGCTTCAACTGTCTCAGTAACGTCCTTTTCAACTGGTACAGATTCACCGGTAAGGGATGCTTCTTCAATCTTAAGTGAGGCAGCTTCGAGCAAGCGCATATCCGCAGGAACAACATCACCAGCTTCAAGCAAGACGATGTCTCCAGGAACCAATTCGCGTGAATCAATTTCAACGACATGCCCATCACGACGCACACGAGCCATAGGACTAGACATGTTTTTGAGGGCTTCAATAGCCGCTTCTGCTTGACCTTCTTGATACACACCAAAGGCTGCATTCAAAACAACAACGGCTAAAATAATGCAGGCATCCGTCAAACCATGCATACCTTCTGTAATAACAGAAAGGGCGGCGGCGACAAGCAAGATGATAATCATCAAATCTTTAAACTGATCGATGAATTTTGACAAGAGGCTGCGTTTTTCACCTTCATCCAACTCGTTATAGCCATAGGCATCTAAACGTTCCTTGGCTTGTGCAGTAGACAAACCATCAACAGAAGTGTCCAAGTTTTTTAGGACTTCTTCCTCTCCTTGTGTGTAAAACAAGGCTTTATTTTGTTCTTTAGACAAAATAATCTCCTCCTTCTATATAGGGAAAAATGGCTAACAAGACTCTTTTCATATAAAAAATCATACAAAAAGAGACTTGTTTAATAAAAAACAAGTCTCGCTGTTTAAGAATATGCCGGAAATGTAAAATTTCGTAATGACGACATAATCGCAACTGTTAATCAAATCTCATGATTACAGTCACCTGCTACTCCCTTATTTGTACTAAACATTTTATCATAAATTATTCTTTATTCAAGCAAAATGATTCTATTTTTTCAAAAATTAAAACCAAGAAACTTCTAATTCATAATCAGCAAAAACGTCTTCTGTTTCTGGATGTTTCAATTGATAATGAATATCAACTGTCTGTCCATTCGGGTCATGGGCAAATAGACTAGTGTCTGTCAGAAAATGCTGGGTACCAAGCGGTGTCGGAATGTGGACCAAGGCAGGTACTTTAGCAGAAAAACGCATGATGGATTTAGGATTAGAAAAGCGTGTCATCACTAGCTCATCCTGATTCAACTTAATAACCACTTTTTCTTTCTCGGAATTATGATGAACAAGATAGGTATAATCCCCTTTTTCCATAACCTCACAAGTGTGGATTTCTTCGATAATCTCCGTTTGATCCCCTACTTTAATTTTGTTTTTTATTTTTATTTCCATTGATTACTCCTTTTCTTTCTATACTTATTTTTCCAACTCTAATGCGATACTGACAGCAATCTCGAAGAAAGTCATTACATCTGTCTTTCTCTCTTCATGTCTAGCATCCCACTCATGATTGTGATGATCAACATAGTCAGCCGTGTAGAAAAACTGATAAACATTGGCTTGTCGATATTGGGCCCAGGCCATGATAGCCGAAGATTCCATATCTACAACTTTCGCTCCTGCTTCAAGTCTTCGTTTTACCTTAGCAGCTGTTTCACGATAGAAGGCATCTGTCGTCCAAACTTTGGTCCGAATGTGCTCAATACCAGATTTGTTCAAAGCGTTCTCCATGGTTAAGAGCAAAGTTTCGTCATAAGCTATCTCATCACTTGCAGGAGCGTAATGGTAACTTGTACCTTCATCACGTAGAGCTGAACTTGGTATAATAATTTTATCTGCTTGAATTGACTGATCTAGAACTCCGCAAGAGCCCAAAACGATAAAGTTGTTAAAGCCTCTCGCTTTGAGTTCTTCTAAGAAACCCACAACCATTGGAGCTCCAATAGTAGCCATAGCAACTGCAAGTTTAAATCCATCTACTTCATAGATATACCATGGATATTTGCTATTTAGGTTGGTGAGATAACCACCTTCATAGACTCCGTCTATCTGCTTTACTCGTTCAAGGATTTCTCCATTAAAAGACAGAATAATAGTATCACAGATTTCTCCACCACTAATAAGGCTTCGATCAGTTGGCTCTATCACAGCAGGTACATTTTCAAATTCTTCTAATAACATGTAATCATTCTTTCTGCTTCAAGTAAACCACCTGGGTTTGTTTGACAAAGCCAATCTTTTCATACAAGCGTTTGGCACCTATATTGCTATCTTCCACTGCAATTTGGAAGGACTTGTCATTTTGCGCAATAAGTTGGTTGACGACTGATTTTGCCAGATAGCTTCCATAGCCTTGGCCACGATAGGCTTCTGCTACGGCAAGTCCATAAAGGTAGTTGTTATTCCCAGATAAATCGACCGTACAAACTCCAATGACCTGAGCTTCTTTGAGAAGGATGTAAAGTAGGCCATCGGAATCCTTCAAGGCCTCTGTAATGTATCTGCGACTTGCTTCAAGTGTTTCCTCTGCATCAGAAAAGGCTTGCTGGTGGAGTTGGGCAATTTCATCTAGGTAAGAAGGTTCAGCTAAGAGCACCTTGACATCTGAACGGGAATCCAGAGCATATGGTGTTCTATCTCGCCCTAGCCAGGTTTCCGTCTCTTCATCCTCAACCAAACCCCAATGACTTGCCAAATCAGGATGATGATCGAGAAAAACACGCTCCGTCTGAAAGGTCACTGAGCGAATAGGGTAAGATGCCATTTCTTTTTCAAAGCTTCTATACATCGCACGCGCAATACCATGACGACGATAACTAGGGTCCACTAGGAAGCTCACTTCAACGTCTTCGTTATCCGCATAAACCGTTAACAACCCAAGCAACTTTCCTTCTTGATAATAGAGGAAAAAGGCTGGCATGATGGGGTCAAAATTAAGCATATTGGAGAGATAGGGTTCTCGAAAGGTTTGATCATGGGCTTGGCAGCTAGCAATCAATGCTTTTGCTACCTTCCGTTCTTGCTCCGTCAATTGGTTGGTTACTCGAATCACTTTATCTCTCCTTTATTTGTCTGACCTTATTTTACCAATTAAAAAGCATTTGGGCAATTCTTACCTAATCTACTTCTTTAAAGTAGGCAATATGTTTTTTCTCATGACAAACTATGACAAATCATTTAAATTTTAGTAGAATAGAAGAGAAATTAACTAAACGAAACAGGTAATTATTATGTCTATTAAACTTATTGCTGTTGATATTGATGGAACGCTTTTAAATAGCCAACGTCAAGTTACACCTGAAGTCTTTCAAGCGATTCAAGATGCTAAAGCTGCCGGTGTAAAGGTTGTCATCGCGACTGGTCGTCCCATTCCTGGAGTACTTCCACTTCTTGAAGAACTCAACCTCAACCAAGACGGAGATTATGTTATCACCTTCAATGGTGGGCTTGTCCAAGAAACTTCTACTGGTAATGAATTAATTCGTGAGACACTCTCATACGAAGACTACCTTGATATTGAGGTTTTGGCTAACAAGCTTGGTGTTCATTCTCACGCCATTACTAAAGATGGTATCTACACAAGTAATCGCAACATTGGACGCTATACAGTTCATGAGTCTACACTTGTTCATATGCCGATTTACTATCGTACACCTGAGGAGGTAGCTGACAAGGAATTCGTTAAAGCCATGTATATTGATGAACCTGAAATTCTTGATGTAGCCATTGCCAAACTTCCACAGGAATTTTATGACCGCTTTACCATTGTAAAATCAACACCATTTTATCTAGAAATTCTTAAGAAAACAGCCAACAAAGGGATTGCTGTAACCCATCTTGCTGAAAAACTCGGTCTTTCGAAAGAAGAAACTATGGCTATCGGTGATGAAGAAAATGACCGTGCTATGCTTGAAGTCGTTGGCTCTCCTGTTGTTATGGAAAATGGTAATCCAGAATTGAAGAAAATTGCGAAACACATCACAAAATCAAATGATGAATCTGGTGTTGCTTACGCTATTAGAAAGTGGGTATTGTAATGTATAGTTATAAAATTGGAATTTCTGCTGAAGAACATGATCACTTTGTAAAAAACAGTGACCAAGTTAATCTTTTACAGAGCAGTAATTGGGCTAAAATTAAGGACAATTGGAATAATGAGCGAATCGGATTTTATAAAGATGGCAGACTAGTAGCAACTGCATCTATTCTAATACGTAGGCTTCCTCTAGGTCTGACTATGCTCTACATTCCGCGTGGTCCAATAATGAACTACTCTAATATAGAATTAGTGACTTTTGTTATTGATTCTCTTAAAAAAATTGCAAAAACAAAACGTGCACTTTTTATTAAATTTGACCCATCCCTTATTCTCAAATCTTACCTCATTGGTGAGAATGTTGAAGAAAATATTAATACACTAAAAACAATAGAAATCTTACAAAAATGTGGTGCCGAATGGACAGGTCGGACCCAAAACATTTCCCAGAGTATTCAACCACGCTATCAGGCTAATGTTTATACAAAGGAGAATATTATTAATACTTTTCCTAAACACACAAAGCGTTTAATAAAAGATTCTGATAAACGTGGTGTTCAAACTTATCGAGGAACAATTGATGATCTCAAAGCATTCTCTAATGTTATTGCACTTACCGAATCTCGTAAAGGGGTTTCCCTCCGAAATGAGGAATATTTCAGAAAGTTAATGAAAATATATGGTAATGATGCTTATCTTCATCTAGCAAAAGTTAATCTACCCAAGCGTTTGGAGCAGTACAAAGCTCAGTTAATTGAAATTCAAGATAACCTTTCTGAAACTTCAGATAATCAAAAGAAACGTTTGAAAAAATTGAAACAGCAAGAGACATCTATAAAAAAATATATCACTGAGCTCGAAGATTATGTAAAAGATTATGATAAGGAACTAGTTATTGCAGGTATTTTATCAATAAAATTTGGTAATACAATGGAAATGCTCTATGCTGGGATGAATGAAGATTTTAAGAAGTTCTACCCACAGTATAAGCTATATCCTAGAGTTTTTGAAGATGCATATAATGACAACATTATATGGGCCAATATGGGAGGAGTTGAGGGTAGTCTTGATGACGGTCTAACAAAATTTAAGTCTAACTTTGCCCCTCATATTGAGGAATTTATCGGTGAATTTAATATTCCTGTAAATAAAGTATTATATAGAGTTTCAAATTTTGTATACGAACTTCGCAAAAAACTCCGAAACAAACATTAGTCAAAACCACCCGTGAGAACGGGTGGC
>NZ_KV832525.1:0-1373 GCF_001837455.1 Streptococcus sp. HMSC068F04 | reverse complement strand
ACCACCCGTTAGACGGGTGGTTATGATTTTTTGCTATAAATGATAGTGTTGATGTTTGTTGTTATTCATCGAAACTTTGAAAATATAGAGCTGACAATTCTTGTAATTTTTGATAAACTAAAGCGGTTGTGGATAATGACCACTTACTAAAAAATACTTAGGACTGTTTTTCCTAATGTAAGGAGTATAAATGACTGACTTTCCTATTAAATATCGTCTTATAAAGAAAGAAAAACACACAGGGGCACGCTTGGGGGAAATTATCACGCCTCATGGAACTTTTCCAACACCGATGTTTATGCCTGTAGGTACCCAAGCTACAGTAAAAACGCAATCTCCTGAAGAATTAAAGCAGATGGGTTCAGGAATTATTTTGGCCAATACCTATCATTTATGGCTAAGACCTGGTGATGAGCTCGTTGCTAAAGCTGGAGGACTCCATAAATTCATGAATTGGGACCAAGCGATTCTTACAGATAGCGGTGGTTTCCAAGTATATTCATTGGCCGAAAAACGAAACATCTCGGAAGAAGGTGTAACTTTTAAAAATCACCTTAATGGAAGTAAGATGTTTTTATCTCCTGAAAAAGCGATCTCGATTCAGAATAATCTCGGTTCAGATATTATGATGAGTTTTGATGAATGCCCTCAATTTTACCAACCATACGATTATGTGAAAAATTCTATTGAACGTACAAGTCGTTGGGCAGAACGAGGGCTAAAAGCACATCGTCGTCCACATGACCAAGGTCTTTTTGGAATCGTACAGGGAGCGGGTTTTGAAGATCTTCGTAGACAATCTGCACAGGATTTGGTTTCCATGGATTTTCCAGGTTATTCAATTGGAGGTCTTGCAGTAGGAGAAACCCATGAAGAGATGAATGCAGTTCTAGACTTTACTGTACCTTTACTTCCTGAGAATAAACCACGTTATCTTATGGGGGTAGGGGCACCAGATAGTTTGATCGACGGTGTTATTCGTGGCGTTGACATGTATGATTGTGTTCTCCCAACACGAATTGCTCGTAACGGAACTTGTATGACGAGTCAAGGACGTCTCGTGGTTAAAAATGCGGCGTATGCAGAAGATTTTAGCCCTATAGATCCTGAGTGTGATTGTTATACATGTAAGAATTACACACGTGCCTATGTGAGACATTTATTGAAAGCAGATGAAACGTTTGGAATTCGCCTGACAAGTTATCACAATCTCTACTTCTTGGTGAATTTAATGGCTAAAGTACGACAGGCTATTATAGATGACAATTTACTTGAGTTCCGCCAAGACTTTATAGAAAAGTATGGTTACAAGTCAAGTAAAAGAAATTTTTAAATAACTTATTTAGGCTCTTTGTCAACTGTAGTGGGTGACG
>NZ_KV832524.1:45583-46517 GCF_001837455.1 Streptococcus sp. HMSC068F04 | reverse complement strand
ATTTTACATTGATGCTAAAGGTCAAAAACGCTTTGTTCAAAAAGCTTTTGTAGAACGAAATGATCCATCTAAACCTACAGGTGTTATTTCTATTACAAATAATAAAGATTCAGGAACTTTTGATGTAGTCATTAGTGATGTCTATAGTCCTAAAGGTGTCCGAACGGTTCAAGTCCCAGTCTGGTCTGAGGCTGATGGTCAAGACGATATTCGTTGGTATGAAGCGACACGTCAAACAGATGGCACTTACAAGGTTACTATTCAAGTAGCCAACCACAAAAATACAACTGGTCTTTACAATGTTCATCTTTACTATGTCCAAAATGATGGCTCACGAATCGGTGTAGGCGGAACACAAACAAAAGTTACTTTGTCAGATCCTAAAGCCGACCTCGCTATCACTGGTCTCAACAATGCTACTGGTAGCTATGATGTTGTCATTTCAAACTTGGTTGCGCCACGAGGTTTTAAAGAAGTCTTGGTTCCAACCTGGTCTGAAAAGAACGGCCAAGATGATATCATCTGGTACAAGGCAGCTAAGCAAGCTAATGGAGACTATAAGGTAACCGTTCGTTCAAGCAACCATAAGGGTGATAGCGGCCTTTATAACTCTCATGTCTATTTGGTTGACAATGACGGTAAATTCATTGGCCTAGGTGGCAAACAAGTGACACTTGATATTACTAAGACTCAAGGAACCTTAACTATTGCTAACAATGATAAAAATCGTGGAACTTTTGATGTTATTATCACCAATCTGACGAATCCAAGTGGTATTTCAGGTGTGGTAATCCCCGTCTGGTCTGAGCAAAATGGTCAGGATGATCTTGTTTGGCATAATGCCACAAAACAGGATGATGGTTCCTACAGAGTGACTATTTCAGCCAGCCAGCACAAGTGGAACTCAGGCAAGTACATCGTTCATGGCTATATT
>NZ_KV832524.1:44967-45483 GCF_001837455.1 Streptococcus sp. HMSC068F04 | reverse complement strand
TCAAGAGGAAACTACGATGTTTTAAATAAGGTTATCTATCTCGATGCTGGTCATGGTGGCTATGATCCAGGAGCTTCGTACTTTGGTATCTCTGAAAAGAGCTTGACCTTGGCTATCCAAAGCCGTGTGAAAGCTAAACTAGAAGCAGAAGGTTATCAAGTTGTAACCACTCGCACAAGTGATACCTATGTTGACTTGACGGATCGTTCACGTGCAGCCAATGCTTCTGAATCTGATATCTTCGTAAGTATCCACATCAATGCTTCAGGAAGTTCTGCAGCACAAGGAATCGAGACTTATTATTACCAACCTTATGCAGAATATCCATCACGTATTAATGCGACCTACCATGCTAATCCGACTCGATTGAGCATGAGTGATACCTTGGCCAATGCCATCCAGTCTAGCCTGATTAATGCGACTGGCGCTCAAAACCAAGGCGTGAAACGTCAAACCTTTGCGGTCTTGCGTGAGACGACTGCGCCGGCAGTCCTTCTTGAACTTGGTTTCTTGTCA
>NZ_KV832524.1:0-44867 GCF_001837455.1 Streptococcus sp. HMSC068F04 | reverse complement strand
TACCTCTGCTTATCAGGAGACTTTAGCTAACGCAATTGTGGCAGGGATTAAGCGTTACTATTCTATTTATAATTAATAGATTGAGAGAATCTTATGGTTCTCTCTTTTTTAATTCTCAAAGAGAGAAAACGCTTGCATAAATGAAAGCTAAATGGTATATTAAAAAACATGAAAACGTTAACAAAAGGAGTTTCTATGAAAAGAAATACTCAAGCTAATGATGAAAAAGTTCTTCGTTATAGCCTTCGCAAGTACAAGTTAGGTTTGGCTTCTGTAACCATTGGAGCTATTTTTTTGAGCTTTGCTGCTGTTCAAGGAGTAAAAGCAGATGAAGCAGTATCAACGCCCGACTCTAGCACACAGGTAGAACCAGCTGATCCTAGTCTTACTACCAGTGGACTAGTAACTGAAACGCCAACAGCTCCTGTAGCAGCTGAGAATGCCACGGTGTCCAAGGAAAATGAGCCAGTTTCTCTTCCAGAAGAAAATACTGGCCGTACTGAGATTCCCAAGCTAACTGAAACTAGCGAAAACACGCCAAAAACAGTAAGTACTAGTAATAGTCAAGCTCTTACGAATGCATCTGAGGATCCTATTGCTGAGGGGGCTATTCGCTTGCATTTCCAAGAGTTGCCAAGTCCAGACAAGGCATCGCTTGGACTTTGGACTTGGGATGATGTTGAGACACCATCATCTCAGAAGGGTGCCTGGCCGACAGGGGCCACCTCATTTGCAGAAGCCAAACAGGATGATTATGGTGTCTATTTAGATGTGAAGTTGTCTTCAACACCTAAAAAACTTAGCTTCTTGATTAATAATGCCGCTGGAACGAACCTTTCAGGGGATAAAGCAGTCGAAATTCTTAGCCCTCAAATGAATGAGGCCTGGATTGACAAGGATTTCCAAGTTTACAGCTATCAACCTATCCCTCAAGACCACGTTCGTATCAATTATTTCCGTACGGATGGCGACTATAGCAATAAGTCTGTCTGGTATTGGGGTGACGTTAAGGACGCTCCAAGCAATTGGCCTGATGGTGTCAATTTCCAACCGAATGGTAAGTATGGTGCCTACTTAGATATTCCACTAACTCAAGCCGCAAAATCGATAGGATTTTTACTCTTAGATGAGAGCAAAACAGGAGATGATGTGAAAATTCAACCAAATGATTATAAATTTAGTGACTTGAAAAAATCTCGTCAGCTTTTCGTACGAGATACTGATCCGACAGTCTACACCAACCCTTACTTTGTCAAGGATGTGCGTTTGACTGGGGCTCAGCAGCTTAGTCCAAGCAAAATCGAACTTAGCTTTACCAACTTAGACGAGGTCTCATCTGAAGATATTCTCAAAGACCTTAAGGTGACGGATAAGGATGGTAACAGTGTCACTCTTAAACAGCTTGACTTAGATGCTAAACTCAAAAAAGCTACATTAAAAGGTGATTTTGCTGCAGAAAATCTGCCTTACAAGGTCACTTTTGGCAGTGATAGTTTTAAAACATCTGAGAGCTGGCAATTAAAGGATGCCCTCTACTGTTATGATGGTGAATTGGGTGCTCGACTAGAAGAGAATGGTACTAAGGCACATGTGACACTTTGGTCACCAAGTGCTAATCAAGTAGATATCATTGTCTATGATAAGAATAATCAAGACAAGGTGCTGGCTGAACACGCTCTAAGCAAAGGGCCTCGAGGTACTTGGCAAGCTGACCTACTTGCGACTGATTTTGGCCTTGAAAACTTAACAGGTTATTTCTATCAATACCGCATTAAACGTGGTGATCAGTCAGTAATTGTTCTTGATCCTTATGCGAAATCTCTGGCAGCTTGGAATAGTGACGATGCCAACAAGGGACCTGAACACAAGATTGCCAAGGCTGCCTTTGTAGATCCTGCTAATTATGGACCAAAAGACCTTGACTACGCTAAGATTCCTAACTTTAAATCTCGAGAAGATGCCATCATTTATGAGGCTCATGTCCGAGATTTCACCTCTGACAAGGCTATCTCAACTGAATTGAAGCACCAGTTTGGTACTTTTGCAGCCTTTGCGGAGCGTTTGGATTATCTTAAAGACCTTGGGGTTACTCATATTCAGCTTTTGCCAGTATTGAGCTACTATTTTGTTAATGAATTGCAAAATGGCAAACGTTTGGATGCCTATGCTTCAAGCGATAGTAACTACAACTGGGGCTATGATCCACAAAACTATTTCTCTTTGACGGGTATGTATTCTGAAAACCCTAGTGATCCAGCTAAACGTATTGAAGAATTCAAGAATTTAGTTGAAGCTATCCATGCCCATGGTATGGGTGTTATCTTGGATGTGGTTTACAATCATACAGCCAAGACAGCTATTTTTGAAGACCTTGAGCCAAATTACTATCACTTTATGGATGCTGATGGCACTCCTCGTTCGAGTTTTGGAGGCGGTCGTCTAGGTACGACTCACTATATGAGCCGTCGTGTCTTGGTGGATTCGATTGCTTATTTGACTAAGGAATACAAAGTGGATGGTTTCCGCTTTGATATGATGGGTGACCATGATGCTGAAAGTATCGAGCAAGCTTACAATACTGCACGCGCCCTTAATCCAAATCTTATTATGCTTGGTGAGGGTTGGGTGACTTATGCTGGCGATGAAAATAGCCCTGTTCAGCCTGCCGATCAGTCTTGGATGAAAGACACAGATACCGTAGCTGTATTTTCAGATGATATTCGAAATACCCTCAAATCAGGTTATCCAAACGAGGGAACACCGGCCTTCATCACAGGTGGAAAACGTGATATTAATAAGGTTTTTGATAATATCAAGGCACAGCCAACTAACTTTGAGGCTGATTCACCAGGAGATGTTATTCAGTATATTGCTGCTCATGATAATTTGACCCTTTTTGATATCATCGCCCAATCAATCAAGAAGGATCCAAGCAAGCCTGAGAATAATGCTGAAATTCATCGTCGCTTGCGTCTAGGGAACCTCATGATCTTGACTGCTCAGGGAACACCATTTATTCACTCTGGTCAGGAATACGGTCGCACCAAACAGTTCCGTGATCCTGCCTACCGTTATCCTGTATCTGAGGACAAGGTGCCGAATAAGTCACACCTCTTAGTTGATGAAAAGGGTAATCCATTTGACTATCCTTACTTCATCCATGATTCTTATGATTCAAGTGATGCGGTTAACCATTTTGACTGGACTAAGGCGACTAATAGCCAGGCCTTCCCAGAAAATACGAAAACGCGTGCCTTTACCAAAGGGTTAATTGCCTTACGTAAGTCTACGGATGCCTTCAATTTCAAATCTAAAGCAGATGTGGGTGCTCGTGTGACACTATTGACAGTTCCTGGTCAGGATAATGTTGCTCAAGAAGATTTGGTATTAGGATACCAAACTGTTGCTTCCAATGGGGATCGTTACCTTGTCTATGTCAATGCGGATAGCAAGGCTCGTCAGTTTGATTTGAGCAAGCTTACAAATGGTCTATCCTATATGGTTTTAGCAGATGGTAATCAAGTTAATCTATCTGGAATTAGTGAGCTATCAGGTGTTGCAATCAACAATCACATCTTGACCTTGGACCCACTAACAGCGACTATTATTCGTTTGACCAATGATCAGACACCAACTGAGGAAGTAGCTAAGCCTTCTGAGAAGACTGAGTCATTTGGTGGAAAAGAGACTGAGGTAACTAAAACAAGTGTCAAGACCTCAAGTCAAGAGGACCTTGTCGGAGATGCTGAGCTTGTTGCTCATGGCAATAATCAGGCTGAGACTGAAGCTAGTCGTCAAACTGGTAAGCAACTGCCATCCACTGGTGAAAAGACAAATCGTGGACTCTTTGTAGCAGGTCTGCTAAGTATTCTTAGCCTAGGATTCCTTAGAAAACGTCGGACAAAATAATAAGTAACAACAGGTTATTTCCTGTTGTTTTTCTTTTATTTAGAATCATTCTTATCTGCTCTTTAGAATAGTTCTTAAATAGCCTAAAACCGTTGACAGTGCTGGTTTCTTCTGTTAGTTTAGAATATGTTCTCTTACATATGAGAGACCATTATTGACTTATCATCGTTCGTTTTTCATATCGAAATAACAAACGATTCACATATATAACGACAAATGTCGAACACTATCTTGAAAATAGGAGACATTCATGAAAAAACTTAACAAACTTGGTGTTGTTCTTTTAGCATCAGGGCTTTTATTGACGGCTTGTGCCAAATCTGGTAATTCAAGTAATTCTAGCTCAACTAGCTCAAAACTAACAGCTAGTGAGCAAAAACAATTGAAGCAGGCTACAAGTGATTACAAGACTTTCGTTGAAGGCGAAATCGATCAGCTTTTGAAAGATACTGAAGGATTCAGTGAAACCCTCAAGTAAGGAAATCTTGAAGAAGCCAAGAAACAATACCCATTGGTTCGTATGGCTTACGAACGTTCAGAACCAATTGCCGAAAGCTTTGGTGAGTCTGATGTGAAAATTGACTACCGTTTGGTTGATTACATGGACGAAAATAAATCAGAAGATGGCTGGTCAGGTTTCCACCGTATTGAACGTATCATGTGGCAAGACAACACGACAGATGGTACAGCCGCCTATGCAGATCAATTGGTCAACGATATTAAGGAGCTCAAGGCTAAAATTGCAACTGTTAAAGTCACTCCAGATATCATGTTGACTGGAGCTGTAGACCTTCTTAACGAAGTGGCTACTCAAAAGATTACAGGTGAAGAAGAAGTCTTCTCGCACACTGATCTTTACGACTTCCGTGCCAATATTGAAGGGACAGAAAAAATCTTTGAACTCTTCAAGCCGTTGATCCAAAAGAAAGATACTAAGCTTGTTAAGACTTTGGAAACAGAATTCAAGAATGTCAATGGTCTTTTGGACAAACACATGACTGATGAGAAAAACTATAAATCTTATACAGATTTGAGTGAGGCAGATACTAAGGAATTGGCCGAAGCTGTAACTAAACTTGGTGAACCATTATCACAAATGGGTGTTATCCTAGATGGGAAATAAGAAAAATGACTGACGAAAAATTTTTGGATAAAAAAATGGACCGTCGTGAATTTCTTAAAAAAGCAGGTATTGGAGGGGCTGGGCTTGCGCTTGGTCTTTCTGGTGCATCTGCTTTTTTCGCTAATCAGGATAGTTCAACAAAAAAAGCCCTTGATGGGGATGAAGATATTAGCTTCTTTGGTAAGCATCAGGCTGGGATTACGACACCCATGCAGAAGGCTTGCTACTTGGTGGTGCTAGATCTTCATACAACTGATAAAAAAGAAGTGATTCAGCTTTTTAAAGACTGGACAGACTATAGTAGTAAATTGGTCGATGGAGAGCTTGTCAAAAAAGATGGTTCAAATGCACTTCTGCCACCAACTGATACTGGGGAAACTGTAGGGCTCAATCCCTATCGTCTTAGTCTGACTTTTGGGGTTTCGGCTGATTTTCTTAAGAAACTTGGTTTGGAATCCAAGCGTCCTAAGCTCTTCCGTGATTTGCCTCCATTTCCAAAGGAGCAGTTGCAGGACAAGTATACAGGTGGAGATATCGTCATTCAAGCCTGTGCAGATGATGAACAGGTAGCCTTCCATGCTGTCCGTAATCTGATTCGCAAAGGTCGAAATAAAATAACCATGAAGTGGAGCAAATCTGGTTTTGCAGCTATCGGAGACCGTAAGGAAACGCCTCGAAATCTCTTTGGTTTCAAGGACGGTACTGCCAATGTTACGACTGAAAAGGAATTCGACAAGGTTGTCTGGACGGATAGTAAGGATTGGATGAAGGGTGGGTCTTATATGGCTCTTCGTCTAGTACAGATGCACTTGGAGACTTGGGATCGTACCAATTTGCAGGAGCAGGAAAACACCTTTGGTCGCTATAAGGAATCAGGTGCTCCTTTTGGTAAGAAAGATGAGTTTGACGAAGTAGATCTCTCAAAACTACCAGTCGATTCGCATGTCCGTTTGGCTAAAGAAGTAGACCTTCCTATCTTACGTCGTTCCTATTCTTATTCTGATGGCATTGATGAGAGAACTGGCCAATTTGATGCAGGTTTGATTTTCATTGCCTACCAGAAGGATCCAGACCGTTTTGTCAAAATACAGACCAATCTTGGTGCTGTAGACAAGATGAATGAGTACATTACCCATATCGGAAGTGGGTTATTTGCTTGCTTTGCTGGCGTGGAGAAAGGAGGCTACCTTGGTCAAGCACTCTTTGAATAAACTCCTCGTTTTGCTTGGACTTCTAGCTCTATTTTTGACCTATCCAGTTGCTGCTGAATCCTATAGCGATCTCTATATCAAAATCACAGATGCAACAACAGCTGTTCAAAACAAGGATCAAGCAAAAGCTAAGGAATTAGTCGGTGAGATTAAGACTGATTTCGAAACAAAAGAAAATCATGATTCCAAGGCTGGTAAAAAAGTCAGCAAGGCTCTTGATATTAAAGGTGACGTGACAGAAGAGGACCTAACCTCTATCTCGTCAGCCCTTCTTAAATTTGAGAAAGAGCAAAATCCTGTTGACTTGGGTGCCGAAAAGGAAAAACTTGAGACCCGTCTCAATCCTTATTTCAAGAACTTACAGGATGCCATTACGGCTAAAGACCTAGCTGAGACCCGCAAAACTTATGGCGAATTGAATAATGCTTGGACGCGAAATGAAGCTGTTGTCCGTGACCATAGTACTGCCTACTACGGCAAGATTGAGACGGCCATTTCACTTTTGCGTAGCAGCATTGAGACGGAGCCTACTGATTTCACCAGCATCCAGTCATCTTATGATGATCTCAAGGGTGGGATTGATGATTTTATCAAGGGTGTCCCTCTTGATAGCACAAGCTCAAGTTTAACCCTAAAAGATGGTATTAAGCTCTTGGAAAAAGCTCTCGGTCAATTCCAATCAGGTGATGAAAAAACGGCTGCGGCAACTATGAAGAAGTTCATCACTATCTGGCCAACCATTGAAGGTGATGTAAGCACGACTAACCCAAGCCTCTATACGCGCGTGGAGAGTGAAACACCGGTTATCATGGTTAAGGGGAAAGAAAAAGCTTATCAGGACAAACTGCAAGCCTTGATTACAGACCTATCAGCTATCGATACCAGTGCTTCTTATAATGCCTTTGATGCCATGTTGATTCTCTTGCGTGAAGGGGTCGAAGCCCTCCTTATCGTTATGGCCCTT
Source organism: Streptococcus sp. HMSC068F04 (assembly GCF_001837455.1). Taxonomy (NCBI): domain Bacteria; kingdom Bacillati; phylum Bacillota; class Bacilli; order Lactobacillales; family Streptococcaceae; genus Streptococcus; species Streptococcus sp. HMSC068F04. The sequence goes on along the minus strand of NZ_KV832524.1, from coordinate 37,660 downwards.
GTGACAACTCTTAAGGCAGCCAAGATGCGTAAGGGACTCAAATGGGTTTATGGCGGAGCCATTGCTGGTGTTCTTGCCAGCGCACTTATAGCAGTTATCTTACAAGTTGTCTTTCCAGCTGTGACCTCAGGGGCTAACCGTGAAATTATTGAAGGTGGCGTTGGTATCTTTGCAGTTGCGATGATGATTCTGATTGGAATCTGGCTCCATAGCAAGTCTTCAGTCAAACAGTGGAATGACTTTATGGACCGTCAGATGAAGACAGTAACGGCTACTGGAAGTTTTATATCCATGTTTGCCCTTAGTTTCTTGGCTGTCTTCCGTGAAGGTGCCGAGACCATCCTTTTCTATGTTGGTATTATCCCGCGTATCACGACAGCTAATTTTTTGATTGGTATTGCTTTAGCTATTGCAGTTCTTGTTATTATTGGTGTCGCTATGACTAAAGCTAGTCACTATATTAAACCACATCGTATTTTCTTTATTTTGACCTGGTTGATTTATGCCTTGGCCTTCAAGATGCTCGGTGTCAGCATTCATGCCCTTCAGTTGACTAATATGATGTCCAATCATTTGATCAGTGGTTTCCCAACCAGTGATTGGGCTGGTATCTATCCAAGCTGGGAAGTCCTAATTCCACAACTTATTTTTATTGCTATTATTGCCTTTGTAACGGTGAAACAGCATGGCAAGAAGTAAGGACGAGATGACCATTGTTGAGCATCTGGTGGAATTTCGGAGACGTTTTATTGCAGTAGTCATTTGCTTTTTCCTAGTTTTCTGTATTACCCTGTTGTTTGCCGGGGAGCTCTATGCTTATCTGACTAGAGGATTTGATAAGCCCTTATTGGTTTTAGGACCTAACGATATTCTCTGGATTTACATTAACTTAGCCAGTCTCATGTCTTTTACGGTCACCTTGCCCTTTACCACCTACCAGATTTGGCAGTTTGTAAAACCTGGTTTGAGGGACAATGAAGCGCGTGCTATCTTTGCCTATATTCCAGCAACTTTTGTCTGTTTTGTTTTGGGTTTGTCCTTTGGTTATTATTTTGTTAGTCCAGCTATCTTAGAAGTGCTTTTAAAACTAGGTGAAGGACTCTTTGATACACAAATTACAGCACAAAACTACCTTAGTTTTTTACTGCATACGACAGTGCCTCTAGCTGTTCTCTTTGAACTTCCCGTAGTTGTGAGTTTTTTGACATCTATCGGCATAATAACACCATTGTTTCTCACACATTATAGACGCTATGCTTACTTTGTTCTCTTGGTTTTGGCAGTTGTTTTGACACCAGCAGACTTTATTAGCGACTTGGCCATGACTGCTCCCTTAATCTTGCTTTATGAAGTTAGCGTAACTCTTAGTAAGCTCATTTATAAACGTAAACAAAGAAAATATAAAGATAAATAGAAAGGAGATCTCATGGGAATTCTACGTGATATCGGAGCTCCAGGACTTATCATTATCGTCCTAGGAGCCCTCCTCATCTTTGGTCCTAAACGCTTGCCAGAACTCGGACAATCTATCGGTAAAATGCTAGCCGAGTTTAAAGCAGCCGTAAATAAGACCGATAATGATAAAAAAGACGAAGAAGACAAGACTAAAGACTAAGATCTCTATCTAAAGGTTATCTTCAAGTTTCTTGACAATTCTAAGCTTTTATGACATAATACACTTGTATTGAATAGTAAGTCTATATCATAGGCAAGAAAAGACCCCAAGCTAACTTCCACATAAGCTCGGGGTCTTTTTTAGCACTATCTATCCTTGTTTAACCACTTGTCGATCAGACGAAGGATAACACCGACCACAATAGGTCCGATGATAGTTTTGAATAGTAAATCCATCATAGGCAAACTCACCTCCCTTCGTAGGCGGTGTCGAGGTGCCAAAGGATATTATATCATAGATTGAAAGAGATATGTTTAGTGAGTGATAGGAAGTATTAGTTAGAATGTAGGTTAATCATGCCAAACAAAAAATCAGCTCAAGAGGGCTGATTTTTTTATCTTACAAACTGATACGTTTTTCTGTTTCAGCGTCGAAGAAGTGACCTTTAGCAACGTTGAAAGTAAGGTTAACTTTTTCACCTGGATTATGGAAGTCACGCGCATCAACACGGGCAGCAAACTCAGTTTCTCCAAGTTTTAGGTAGAGCATTGTTTCTGCACCAAGAAGCTCTGAAACGACGACTTCAGCATCTACATTGGCATCTGGATAAACTTCTTGAACAATTGGACGGCTTGAAACATCCTCAGGACGGATACCAAAGATGACTTCCTTGCCTTGGTAACCTGTTTCTTTCAAGATTTTAGCTTGACCCTCAGAGATTGCAATATCCAAACCTTCAGAGTTAGTGATACGGTTACCATCAACCTTAACATTGAAGAAGTTCATAGCAGGACTTCCGATGAATCCGGCAACAAATTTATTGGCTGGCTCATTATAAAGTTCTTGAGGGGTATCAATTTGTTCGATGCGACCGATAGTACCAGAACCATCAGGGTTTTTAGTAGAACTCATGATAACGATACGGTCAGCAAGAGTCATGGCTTCTGTTTGGTCGTGGGTTACGTAGATAGTAGTAGCACCAATATTGCGAGTAATTTTAGCAATTTCAGCACGCATGGTCACACGAAGCTTAGCATCCAAGTTTGAGAGTGGTTCGTCCATGAGGAAGACTTTAGCATCACGAACGATAGCACGTCCCATAGCTACACGTTGACGTTGACCACCAGAGAGGTCTGCAGGCTTACGATCTAAGAACTCAGTCAAACCAAGGCTAGCAGCAGCTTCACGGACACGTTTGTCGATATCATCTTTTTTATATTTACGAAGTTTAAGACCAAAGGCCATATTTTCATAAACAGTCATGTGAGGGTAAAGTGCGTAGTTTTGGAATACCATGGCAATGTCACGATCTTTTGGTGATTTGTCATTAACCACCTCACCATCGATATAGAGTTTACCTTCTGTGATTTCTTCGAGACCAGCAACCATACGGAGAGTTGTTGATTTACCACATCCTGAAGGACCTACGAAAACGATGAATTCCTTGTCTTTGATGTCGATACTGAAATCTTCGACAGAGTAGTGAGTTGCATTTGGGTATTTTTTGTAAATTTTATCCAGTTTAAGAGTTGTCATATCATTTATCCTTTATTATTTAACTGATCCGCCGGTTACACCTTCAACATAGTATTTCTGCATGAAGATAAAGAGAAGGGTGATTGGGATGGCGATGATAATAGCACCTGCGGTAAATGGAAGGAACCATTCATTGATAGCGTCTTGGTTAAGCATTTGGTAGAGTCCAAGGGCAACCGTATATTTATCTTTAACGTCACCGAGGATAACAGATGCAAAGATGAAGTCTACCCAAGGTCCCATGAAGGCCATGAGGGCAGTGTAGACGATGATTGGTTTAGAAAGTGGCAAGGTAATCTTAGTGAAGATTTGAAGACGAGTTGCCCCATCAATCATTGCTGATTCATCCAATGAGTAAGGAATGGTATCAAAGAAACCTTTCGCAATGTAGAAACCAAGAGCTGCCCCAGCAGAATATACCAAGACCAAAGATGTCAAGGTTTGTGTCAAATTGAGGGCCTTCAAAATGTAGTAGACCGCAATCATTGACATGAATCCAGGGAACATGTTAAGTACAAGTGCCAATTTCAAGAAGCCATTTCTGTGTTTGAATTTAATACGGCTAAGTGAGTAGGCCATACCTACGGTAATCAAAGTTGAGAGGATACATGTACATGTGGCAACGATGAAAGTATTGATGAACCATTTTCCAAATGGGTAAGCATCGCTAGTAAACAGTTTAATGTAGTTATTAAAAGTGTAAGTCTTAGGGAAGAAGTAAGGCACCGCATTAGCTCCTTCACCACGGAAACTTGTAAGGAAGATCCAAATAATAGGAATCAACCAGATAACAGCTAGAACTGTCAATAGAATATAAGTACCAGTTAGGTAAAGATTTTTCTTACGTTTCATTATTTAGCAGCCCCTTCCTTGAATGAAGATGATCTTGTGTAGGCCAAGAGACTGAAGGTTGCAGAGATGGCGAAAATCAAGATACCGATAACAGATGCCAAGTTGTAGTCTTTAGCGCTAACAGTCAGTTTGTAGAGCCAAGTTACCAAGAGGTCAGTTGAACCTGCTTGATAGTATTCAGAGTTAGTAGGTCCACCACCAGTAAGGAAGTAGATAACGTTGAAGTTATTGATATTACCGATGAATTGTTGAATCAATGATGGTGCCATGATTAAGAGAATTTGTGGGAAAGTGATGCTCTTGAAGATTTGGAATTTACTTGCTCCATCAATTTCAGCAGCTTCAATCTGCTCAGTTGGCAAGTTCATGATGATACCAGTTGCGACCAACATTGTGAACGGAATACCAATCCACATATTAACAAAGATAATAGAGAACTTAGCCCAGAGAGGGTCAGTCAAGAATGGAATTGGTCCATTAGTGAGATGCAAGGTTTGAAGCAAACCGTTCAAAGGACCATGGTCATTAAGGAAATTACGCATCAAAAGAAGGGATACGAACTGAGGAACGGCGATAGTGATAACAAAGAGTGTACGCCATACTTTCTTGAATTTAAGTCCTTTAGTGTTGAGCAAGAGAGCAAGGACAATACCGAAGAAGAAAGTTGTTGCTGTTGCAGCAACTGCCCAAATCAAGGTCCATGTCAAAAGTGGGAAGAAAGTACCAGCCATACGACCTTGTAAAACCTCACCAAAACTTGAGAAACCAACCCAGTCAAAGAGTGATTTAGGTGCTGGGTGATTGTGGTCAAAGTTAGTAAAGGCCAAACAGATCATGTAAATCAAAGGCAAGATTGTGAATAGTAAAACTCCAATCAATGGTACAGTCATAAGTCCCATGTGGAAACGACCATCAGCCAAGGTCTTGAAGTCTTCGACAAAGTTAGGAACTTTACGTCCAGACTGTTTGAGAGCCATGAGATGACGAGCACTCTTAAGGTTACACCAGTAAATATAAGCAAAAACTGCACAGAAGATTAATGATGCAAGACCAAAAATCAACATAAGCATTGAATTATCTCCAGCGACCTGAACAGTAAGCTTAACCCCATTAACTTCTTTAATAGCCTCACCTTGTTCTTGAGTCCCCAGGGTAATCATCCCATTAAGTGCAGGGATGATTTGGATAACGAAGGCTACTAAGAAGGCAATCTCAGAAAGGAGGAAGAGCAAGCCCTTGGTGAACTGTTTGTTGACCAAGTTTGCCAATCCCATTACCAGAAAGGATAATTTGACATCCCATGTACCTTCTTTGAAGACCTGGCGCATAGGAGTTGTGTCGTAGATTGTTTGTGACATAGATATCTCCTCAGATAAATGTTTAATTAGTGATAGATAAAGAGGCTAGGAACCTGACCTGCCTCTTTACCTTCTCATAGTTAGGATTCTTATTTAGCTGCTGCCAAATCTTTATCAAATTGTTGTAATTTAGTAAGGAATTGATCTTCCTTGATTTTACCGTTATATGCATCACTCATAAGAGCAGCACTTTCAGTCCAGAAGACTGACATTTGACTAAGTTTAGGCATAACAGTTGTGTACTGATCAGATGAACCCATAGTAATTACAGCTTGTGCAAGTGCATCCTTTTGAACAGCTTCAGAAGCTTGAACTTCTTTGTTAGCTGGGATGATGTGACGTTCTTCATTAGTGAATTGGTTATTTTGACTGTCTTTGCTTGTCAAAGCTTGTGCCAATTGGTAAGAAGCAGCGATACGTTCTGCGTTACCTTTAGATGGTGTTTGGTTAACTGCGTAAAGTTTAACACCCATGAAGGCTTTTTGTTGAACGTCTTGACCACCGATATTAACTGTTGGGTAAACAGCAACACCAAGATTGTCTTTACCAACAGCTTTAGCAGCTGCAGCGTAGTCCCATGGTCCTGATTGGAAAGCATCAACAGAACCATCTTCAAATTTAGCCATCATGTTAGCTGAATCGACATTGACAAATCCTTTATTGTCTTTTTGAGCTGCGATGAACTTAAGAACATTCACACCAGCCTCGTTACCCCAGTTAGTACCTTTCACATCTTCACCGTTAGGACCAAAGAGTGTGTCACCAACTGAAAGGAAGAGAGGAGCAGTTACATAAGCATTAACTTCTTTCAAGTTGCTACCAAATTTAGCTTTAGAAGTGATTGTTTCATATGATTTCACATCTTCTTCATTAAGTTTAGATTTGTTGTAGTATGTAACTTGAGTTTCGATACCGTATGGGAAGGCGTAAGTTTTACCTTTGTATTGAGCACCTACAGCAGCTTGTTCAGTATCTTGCTCAGCAATTTCTTTTGAGTATTGCTCTGGGATTTCTTGGATAGCGCCAGCGTCTACCAATTTACCGAGTTGGTCATGTGGAAGTGAGAAGACATCTGCAGCAGTAGAAGCATCCTTAGTCAAGTTTTCTTGAGCATTTGGATCTTCCATTTCAACCATATCAACTTTGTAACCAGATTTCTTTTCAAACTGTGTTACTGTATCTGAGTAAGATTTCTTAGCACCAGTTGGTACCCAAAGTTTCAAAGTCTTGCTATCTGAGCTTGAGCTCTTGCTTGAGTTTGACCCACAAGCTACCAAGAGCGATCCAGCCACAAGTAATCCAGCACTACCAAGTAATACCTTTTGCCATTTTTTCATTTCTATTTCCTCCAGAAATTTAGTTTACGATAAACATTATGCAACCGTTTCCACAATCTGTTAAGTATTTTATAAAAAATTTTTTAACTTTTTGCAAACGATTGCAAAAAATGTCCATTTAGTTTATAATTGTTCTTATAATTTTCGACTATAAATATATTTATAAGAATGAGAGGGACATAATGGCTACAATTAAAGATGTTGCTAAGAAGGCTGGTGTAAGCCCATCAACGGTAAGTAGGACATTAAAGGATAACCCTGCGATATCAGAAGAAACCAAACTAAAAGTAAGAGCAGCTATGGAAGAATTAGGTTATGTACCCAACTCAGCAGCACAAATGTTGGCAACGGGCTTAACTCATAGCTTAGGTGTTGTTCTTCCTCCTTTAACTGACCGAGAAAATATCAGCCAGCCCTTCTATATGGAAATTCTAACAGCAATTAATGAAGAAGCTAGTTGTCATTCTCAGGTCGTTAGTATTGCTACTGGTGCTACACTAGAGGAATTAGTTAAACAAGTTGAGCTCATGCATCGTCAAAAACGGGCAGATGGCTTTATAATCCTCTATTCCGAAAAGAAAGATCCTGTTAAAGAATACCTATTAAAAGAAAAAGTACCCTTTGTAGTGGTCGGAGCAGCAGTGGATAATGAAAATAAAGTAACCTATATCGATAATGATAATAAAGAATTAGGACGTGAAGCTGTAAATTACCTCCAGGCAAAAGGGCACCGAAAGATTGGTTTTGTCACTGATGATCTGTTTGGACAAGTGGGGCAGGAACGTTATCAAGGGTATAAGGAAGCAAGTGTCGAACAAAATTTGGATGTCCTACCTGAACTTGTCTTTTCAGCACGAACAATCGAGGTTTTAAAGAAAGAATTGGAAAGATTTTCTCCGACAGCTTTGATTGTTAAGGATGACCTTATCGCCCTTCGTCTTATTCAATGGCTGAATAATCAAGGATTTAGAGTTCCTGAAGATTATGCTATTATTTCTTTCAATAATTCGACTTTTGCAGAAATCATGCATCCTTTCTTGACTACATTTGACATTAATATTCAGGCACTAGCTAGAGAAAGTGTTCAAAGCCTTCTAGGACTTCTAAAAGCAGCCAAGATTAAGTCACAAAAAGTCATTATTCCATTTGAACTTATAGAAAGAGAAAGTGTCCTAACTTATCCGTAATAGGTTAAGGAGTGTCCAAGTAGTTGGTTAGTAAAACGACCGACTACTTTTTTCTTTTGATAAGAATCCTATTTTTCCGAAATTCATTAGAAGTAATTATTAAAAAATTCTCTCTCGTAGTGTAAGCGCTTGTTTTGCGAACAATCATTCAAGAATAAATAAAAAAATTTTATTTTTTTGCTAAAAATTCTTGACTTATGCAAACGTTTGCATTATAATCATAAGTGTAAAAAATAATTTGAGGTAAACTTTATGAACAAACGAGCAAGCGGTGTATTGATGCACATCACATCACTTCCAGGTGACTACGGGATCGGATCTTTCGGTCAAGCAGCCTATGACTTTGTTGATTTCTTGAAAGAAACAAAACAAACTTACTGGCAGATCTTGCCACTTACTACAACAAGTTATGGGGACTCACCTTACCAATCATTCTCTGCGGTAGCAGGAAATACTCACTTTATCGATTTGGATTTCCTTATTCGTGACAAGTTTCTTACTAAAGCTGATGTTAAAGGCGCTGACTTTGGATCAGATTCAGAATTTATCGACTATGCTAAAGTTTATGAAGCACGTCGCCCACTCCTTGAAAAAGCTGTAAAAGCAATCTTGGCTGACAAAAAAGAAGCTAAGAAGTTTGAAGCTTTCAAATCTGAAAATGCTAACTGGTTAGCAGATTATGCTGATTTCATGGCTATCAAAGAACACTTTGATAACAAAGCGCTTCAAGATTGGGATGACAAAAAAGCAGTTAAACGCGATGAGGCAACTCTTAAAAAACTTCGCAAAGAACTTGCTGATGTCATCACTTACCACCAAGTAGTGCAATACCTCTTCTTTAGCCAATGGGCAGAACTTAAAGCCTATGCTAACAAAAATGGTATTCAAATCATTGGTGACATGCCAATCTACATCTCAGCTGATAGTGTTGAAGTTTGGACACAACCACACCTCTTCAAACTAGATGCCGAATGTAAACCACGTTACATTGCCGGAGTTCCACCAGATAACTTCTCAGCTACTGGTCAACTTTGGGGTAACCCAATCTACGCTTGGGATAAACACAAAGCTGAAAATTATGCTTGGTGGGTATTCCGTATTCAAGAATCATTCAAACTTTATGATTACTTGCGTATCGACCACTTCAAAGGTTTCTCTGACTTCTGGGAAATTCCTGGTGGAGATGAAACTGCTGAAAATGGTGAATGGGTTCCTGGACCTGGTTATGACCTCTTCAAAGTGGTCAAAGAAGAATTGGGTGATCTTAAAATTATTGCCGAAGACCTTGGTAACATTGATGATAAGACACGTAAACTTCTTGCAGACTGTGGTTACCCTGGAATGAAGATTGTTCAATTTGGTTTCTACGATACTACTGGAAACAGCATTGATATTCCACATGTATACACACAACATTCAGTTGCTTACACAGGTACACATGATAACGAAGTAATCAACGGTTGGTACGACAACTTGACGCAAGAGCAACGTGATTACACTGATGCTTACATTAACCGTCGTCAAGGTGAACCAATTACACGTGCTCTCCTTCGCACACTCTTTGCTACAGTAAGCAACACAGCTATTGCGACTATGCAGGATATCCTTGATAAACCTGAAAATAGCCGTACAAACTTCCCTAACACAGTTGGTGAAAACTGGAAATGGCGTATGCTTCCAGGTGAAATCACTGTAGACAAGAAAGAATTTTTGACAGACATTACAGAAAGATATAATCGAGGTAATAACTAAAATGGCTACATTTACACAATATGTTGAAGCAAAAAACAAAAATCTTAAGGATCTTTCAAACGAAGAAATCTACTACCTTTTGTTGGAATTCGTAAAAGAAGCGGCTGCTCCAAAACCTAAAAACGATAGCAAACGTAAAGTTTACTACATCTCAGCTGAGTTCTTGATTGGTAAACTTTTGTCTAACAACTTGATCAACTTGGGCATCTACAAAGATGTTAAAGCTGAGTTGGCTGCTGCTGGTAAATCAATCAGCGAAGTTGAAGACGTTGAACCAGAACCATCTCTTGGTAATGGTGGTTTGGGTCGTTTGGCTTCATGTTTCATCGACTCTATGGCAACACTTGGCATCAACGGTGAAGGTATTGGTCTTAACTACCACTGTGGTCTTTTCAAACAAGTCTTCAAAGATAACAAACAAGATGCAGAACCAAACTACTGGATTGAAGATCAATCATGGTTGGTACCAACTGATATCTCTTATGATGTTCCATTCAAAAACTTCACATTGAAATCACGTTTGGATCGTTTGGATATCTTGGGTTATAAGAAAGAAACTAAGAACTACCTTAACCTCTTCGATATCAACGGTTTGGATTACGATTTGATTGAAAAAGGAATCACTTTTGATCAAGACGAAATCCAAAAGAACTTGACACTTTTCCTTTATCCAGATGATTCAACTCGTAAAGGTGAACTCTTGCGTATCTACCAACAATACTTCATGGTATCAAACGCTGCTCAACTTTTGATTGACGAAGCTATCGAACGTGGTTCTAACCTTCACGACCTTCCAGATTACGCTTACGTACAAATCAACGATACTCACCCATCAATGGTAATTCCAGAATTGATTCGTCTTTTGACAGAAAAACATGGATTTGAATTTGATGAAGCAGTAGCAATCGTAAGCAAAATGGTTGGTTACACAAACCACACTATCTTGGCTGAAGCCCTTGAAAAATGGCCTCTTGACTACCTTGAAGAAGTTGTTCCACACCTTGTTGTTATCATCAAGAAATTGGATGCTATCATTCGTGAAAAATACGAAGATCCACGTGTTCAAATCATTGACGAACACAACCGTGTTCACATGGCACACATGGATATCCACTTCTCTACAAGCGTTAACGGTGTAGCAGCACTTCACACAGAAATCCTTAAATCTTCTGAGTTGAAACCATTCTACGACCTTTACCCAGAACGCTTCAACAACAAAACAAACGGTATTACATTCCGTCGTTGGTTGGAATTCTCAAACCAAGAACTTGCTGACTACATTAAAGAATTGATTGGTGATGGTTACCTTACTGACGCAACTCAATTGGAAAAATTGGCTGCCTTTGCAGATGATCCAGCAGTTCACAAACGTTTGGCTGAAATCAAATATGATAACAAGTTGTCACTTAAACGTTATCTTAAAGCCAACAAAGGTATCGATCTTGATGAAAACTCAATTATTGATACTCAAATCAAACGTTTCCACGAATACAAACGTCAACAAATGAACGCTTTGTATGTCATCCACAAATACTTGGAAATCAAAAAAGGAAACCTTCCAAAACGTAAAATCACTATCATCTTTGGTGGTAAAGCAGCTCCTGCCTACGTTATTGCTCAAGATATCATCCACTTGATCTTGTCACTTTCTGAGCTCATCAACAATGATCCAGAAGTAAGCAAATACCTCAACGTTCACTTGGTTGAAAACTACAACGTAACAGTTGCAGAACACCTTATCCCAGCAACAGATATCTCAGAACAAATCTCATTGGCTTCTAAAGAAGCTTCAGGTACAGGTAACATGAAATTCATGCTTAACGGTGCCCTTACACTTGGTACAATGGATGGTGCCAACGTTGAGATTGCTGAATTGGTAGGACCAGAAAACATCTTCACATTTGGTAAAGACTCTGATACAATCATTGACCTTTATGAAAAAGAAGGTTATGTATCACGTGATTACTACGAAAAAGATGCTAACATCAAAGCAGCTGTTGACTTTATCGTAAGCGAAGACCTCGTTAAAGTTGGAGATAAAGAACGCTTGGAACGTCTCCACAAAGAACTTATCTCTAAAGACTGGTTCATGACATTGATCGACTTGGCTGAATACATCGACAAGAAAGAAGAAGTATATGCAGCTTACGAAGATCAAGATGCATGGAACAAAAAAGTTGTTTACAACATTGCTGAAGCAGGATTCTTCTCATCTGACCGTACAATCGAACAGTATGACAAAGACATCTGGCACACAAAATAATATTCTAGTTGCATAGAAGAAGAACAAGATCAGAAATGGTCTTGTTCTTTTTGCATGAAAAAACACAGCCAATAGATAAATTAACTGTATTTACATAAATTAAATTCTGTTACTTTAGGTATTGGTGCAATATATCATTCATATAGGCTTCTTTATTTGATGAATCATAAGTTTTAGATGTTGAGTATTTTAGATAATGGATTTCATTTTTTGCAGTTCTTGATTCTTCTTGTAGGTAAGAATCTGTAATGGTAATCTTAAAATCCTCGCTCTTACCTGTTAAATCAAGGCTCAGTGGGAAATTTGTAAACTTATCTGAGTAAAAGGCCATTTTATAAAAGTTATACCCATCACCTCTAAAAGAATTTAAATGAGGAAATTGTATATTGTACATACCATCCCAATAATTTCCATACTCTCTAATATCGTAGTCATCGAAGAATTCCTGAATTCTTTCCTTGTTAGCAAAATCCTTATCAAAGGTAACAAAGGGAGCCTGCCAATCCCAGAGTGGGATGTCTCCTTCATTTCCGTAGATAATATAGCTTTGCATTTTTCCTGATTTAGGATTTTTCAACTGAAAGTGGTATTTACTAACACCATCTTTGACAGCACCAGTTTGGTAGAGGGTATCACCAGGAACTATCATAAATAGGAAGTCCCTTAGATATAACTCGAAGTCGGCATCCATTGTTTTATCATGTAATCCAGGGAAGCGCTCAATCATTTGTCTGTAATTCTCTGCATTCGAAAACCATTCTTCATCAAAACCCGGACCGACCTCAAAAACTTTACGGTCAAAATAGCGTTCATAACGGTCGAAAAAGTTTTCAGTAGAAGTCACCTGTCCAAATGGTAAAGTGATTTTGGTCTTATCAGTAAAAGTGATATGCAATAGAAGTCTGCGGGGATCAATTCCTTTATCGATATAATGGCCGACCTTATATGTAGACAGATTATCAGGGAAATCGTCTTTTCCGAAGTGGAAGACCTCTATCTCAATATCTTTGACAACTTTTCTTTGAGGTTTTATCTTCTCAACGCTGTAATTATAGGCCTTGTAATAGTAATTGTTTTTATCGTAGAGATAAGGCTTATAAGCTCTTTGGTAGGCATTATAGAGAAACATTCCAAGAGCAACAAAAAGAAGCAGAGCAAATGCTATTTTGACCTTTTTATTTATTTTACTGGTTAGCCTCGAGAAATAGAGACTTAATTTACTAGGATTTTGTAACATTCTAAAACTCCCCATATATTTTTTACTATTATATCATGAAAATCCTTATACCTAAGGCGTCTTCGTGTACTTTGTCACCGTTTTTCTTTATAATATAAGTATCACATTACAAGAGGAGACCTCATGAAATATATCGTAAACACATCAAATGATCCTGCCTATAATATTGCTTTGGAAGCCTATGCCTTTCGTGAATTGGTGAATGAAGATGAATTGTTCATTCTTTGGATTAACCGTCCAGCTATCATTGTTGGTAAACACCAAAATACCATTCAAGAGATTAACAAAGAATATACAGATGCTCATGGTATCAAGGTCGTTCGTCGTTTGTCTGGTGGTGGCGCTGTTTATCACGATTTGAATAACCTCAATTATACTATCATCTCTAACAAGGCAGATGAAGGTGCTTTTGACTTTAAGACTTTCTCTCAACCTGTAATCGCAACACTTGCTGATTTGGGAGTTAAGGCTGAGTTTACTGGCCGTAATGACCTTGAAATCGACGGTAAAAAGTTCTGTGGAAATGCTCAAGCTTACTATAAAGGTCGTATGATGCACCATGGTTGCTTGCTCTTTGACGTTGATATGTCAGTTCTTGGCCAAGCCCTCAAAGTCAGCAAAGACAAAATTGAATCAAAAGGTGTTAAATCTGTACGTGCTCGTGTGACAAACATCGTAGACGAACTGCCAGAAAAAATCACTGTAAATGAATTCTCAGATAAAATCTTGGAAAAAATGAAGGAATTTTATCCTGATATGACTGAATACGTCCTTTCTGAGGATGAATTAGCTAAAATTCAAGAGTCTTATGAGAAGCAATTCAATACTTGGGACTGGACATACGGTCAATCACCAGAATACACAGTAGAGCGTAACGTTCGTTACCCAGCTGGTAAGATCTCAACTTACGCCAATGTTGAGAATTCAATTATTAAATCTGTTAAGATTTACGGAGATTTCTTTGGTATCGGGGATGTATCTGATATTGAAGACTTGCTGGTCGGTGTACCTTACGAGTACGAAGATGTCTTGGCTAAACTTAAAACCATTGACACAACACATTATTTCTCCCGTATGACAACTGAGGAGGTTGCAAAAGCTATCGTAGCTTAATCATTGTTTGGACAATCTGGAAAACTCCAGGTTGTTTTTTCTTGGGAAAATTCTAAAAGTAAATAATACGTTATAAAGATTTTTAAAAGTTGGTTTATGATTGATTTAGTGTGGTTTTTATATATTCGGACATTAAACCTATAAAGCCTTTAAGTGAAAAACACCTTATAACATCTTTCCGAAAAACTGTAATTTTCTTGAAAGAAAGATAAAGGTGTGATATACTTCTATTAAGTAATTTTGGAGAAAAAACAAATGAAACGTGAACTCTTACTCGAAAAAATTGAAGAATACAAATCTCTAATGCCCTGGTTTGTCTTGGAGTATTATCAGTCTAAACTATCGGTTCCATATTCTTTTACGACCTTATACGAATACCTTAAGGAATATAAACGCTTTTTTGACTGGGTGATTGACTCAGGTATTTCAGATGCTCATGATATTGCCTCAATTGACATCAAAACCCTGGAAAATCTAACTAAAAAAGACATGGAGTCATTTGTGCTCTATCTACGTGAACGTCCGTCCTTAAATACCTATTCCAAGAAACAGGGTGTTTCTCAAACAACCATTAACCGTACGCTTTCAGCTCTATCTAGTCTCTATAAGTATTTAACTGAGGAGGTTGAGGGTCCTGACGGTGAGCCATATTTCTATCGTAACGTCATGAAAAAAGTTTCTACTAAGAAAAAGAAAGAAACTCTAGCTGCGCGTGCTGAGAATATCAAGCAGAAACTTTTTCTAGGCGATGAAACCATGGAATTTCTTGATTATGTCGAAAATGAATACGAAGTTAAGCTCTCAAATCGCGCAAAATCTTCGTTTTACAAGAATAAAGAACGTGATTTAGCGATAATAGCCTTGCTACTGGCTTCAGGCGTTCGACTTTCTGAGGCTGTTAACCTGGACCTTAAAGATATCAATCTGAAAATGATGGTCATTGATGTTACTCGAAAAGGTGGCAAACGAGACTCAGTTAATGTAGCAAGTTTTGCAAAACCTTATCTTGAGAATTATCTTAGTATACGTGATAAACGCTATAAGGCTGAAAAGCAAGACCTTGCCCTATTTTTAACGGAATATCGAGGTGTTCCAAACCGTATTGATGCTTCAAGTATCGAAAAAATGGTTGCCAAATATTCTCAGGATTTCAAGATACGTGTGACTCCCCATAAACTACGACACACTCTGGCAACACGTCTTTATGATGCTACCAAGTCTCAAGTTTTAGTTAGCCACCAACTTGGCCATGCTTCCACTCAGGTCACTGATCTTTATACTCATATCGTCAATGATGAGCAAAAAAATGCTCTAGATAATTTATAATTACCCTAGTCTAACCATTCCTATTTGGAGTGGTTATTTTTTTAGTTTACATAAATTTAATTATGCTAAAACCATTTTATGGCCCTTCTTAAACATAACTAAATTTATGTAAAATATTACACACAAAAAACAAGCTTTCCTTCAAGGAAAGCTTGTTTTACTTATTAATAATCTTTAAGGGCAGATTCAACGGCTGCTTTTTCTTTTTCAATCAAGTTTACTCGTGCAGCAATTGTCTTAATTCCCATCAAGATATTACGTTCTAAGGCTTTATCACTTGTTTGTGGCTCGAAGAAAGCAATATATTGATCAAGACGTTCTTGCGTTTTAAAGATTCCTGCTGGAATATTAACAAAGCTATCAAAGCTCATATCGCCACCTAGGGCTGCCTTAATCCAATCCCAGTTATCTTTCGCCCAGTTCCAAACGGTTTCTTGTGCAAATGATTTGTTGAGGAAATTCATATACCATAGGTACAAGTCTTGAGGTTTAACGACATGTTTGTCTTTAAGCTGACCTAGCACGTAGTCGAGACCTTCTTGGTTTTTAAGGTATGAAACTGCTTGAGTTAATTGACGACGGAAATTACTATCATTTGTTGTTACATATGCATTGACATAGTCTTCAACAAGAGTTAGGCTGTCTTCTTGTTTCATTTGGTTAATGAGAACGAGACCACGGACACTTGCAGGGATGCTTTCAATGTTCTCTTTATGAGCTTGGAAAACACTTGCGGCCGCAAGGACTGCTGGTTGATAGTCTGCTTGAATCAAGTAGCTAAGAGCTGTTTGACGAACCATTTCGTCTTCATCTGATTCTCCATCTTTGGCATCGAAACCAAGACGCTCAAAGTCGTTTTGGAATTGACGACGTACTAAAGCCTTGTAATGCACTTCTGCTTCTGTATCCTCATCGATAAAGCGTTTCAAACCAGCGAGGATTTGGGACTTAGCTTGAGCAATCAAGAAGCTTTCTTCTTTTTCGACAAGATCAAGAAGAGCGACTAGGCTTGCATACGAGATACGGCCACTTTCAGCAAGAAGACGGCGTTCTTGCAAAATCTGAAGTTTACTTACAGTATCAAGGTTAGCAAATTCCTTTAAGAGTTGGTCCAAGAGTTCACCTTGATAATCTGTGATGTAATGTGCTGTATTTGCTGTATTAAGGCGAAGAGCTCCTTTATTTTCAGCAGCAAGCTGGTTATAATTTGGAATCTCAATACGCTCTTCTGAGAGTGTGTCTGGGAGCCCCTTCCAGTTTGTATTCAATGGAATCTCCCAAAGACGACCTTTATCTTCATGTTCACCAATGAAGAATTGTTTTTGACTAAGAATAAGAGTGTCGTCAACTACTTCTGCACTAACAACAGGGTAACCTGGTTGCTCCAACCAAGTATCCATGAAACTAGAGACATCTTTACCAGAAGCATCAGAGAGGGCATTCCAGAGATCTCGTCCAATAGTGTTGTTGTACTGATGTTTTTCGAAGTAAGCTTTAAGTCCTCTAGCAAAGGCTTCGTCACCTAACCAACGGCGAAGCATATGCATGAGACGGCTACCTTTAGCATAAACGATAGCACTATCAAAGAGGGTATTAATCTCATCTGGGTGATTGACTTCCATGTGGACAGACTGAACACCGTCTGTAGCATCACGTTGGAGAGCATGAGGCACACCAGTTGTTTGGAAATCTTCAAAGATATTCCAACTAGGCTCAATGGCATCTACTGAAACATACTCCATCATATTGGCAAAGCTTTCGTTAAGCCAGAGATCATCCCACCATTTCATTGTAACAAGGTTACCGAACCATTGGTGAGCCAATTCGTGTGCAACTACAAGGGCTACTTGTTGACGACTTGCAGCTGAGCTATTTTCATCTACAAGAAGGTAAACTTCACGATAGGTAACAAGTCCCCAGTTTTCCATGGCACCTGCTGAGAAGTCAGGAAGTGCGAGATGGTATGACAATGGGATAGGATACTTGACTTGGAAGTAGTCTTCGTAGAAATCGATGACACGAACGGCAATATCAAGGGCAAAGTCAACGCTGTTTTCAGCTTGTGCAACTGTAGCGAAGACACCAACTTCAGTACCGTTTTGTGTTTTCGCTGTCTTACCTTGAAGAGCCCCAAAACCAAAGGCAAGGAGGTATGTAGACATACGAGGGGTTGTCTCAAAAGTCCAAACTCCAGTCTCTTCACGCAAATGGCTATTGATTTCAGGCATATTTGACAAAGCGATATCGCCTTCTTCAGCATCAAATTTCAATGAGAAATCAAAAGTAGCTTTAGCTTCTGGTTCATCAACAGATGGGAAGGCTTCACGCGCAAAATGAGATTCAAACTGCGTTGAAATAATTTCTTTTTTCTCACCATTGTAGGTGTAATATGATGGGTAAATCCCTGTCATATTATCTGTAATACGACCAGAGAATTCAATGACAAGCGTCAAAACCCCAGTCTCTGGAAGTTCAATATGGAAGGCTTCGTTAGCATCATCCATTTGGAAGTTTAACGATTCATTATCCAAGAGAACGGAACTAATGGTAAGGTCTTTTTGGTGAAGGGAGATATGGTTATCAAGGGCTTCACCTGTAATGGCAACATTCCCTGTAAAGGTCTTTTCAGAACGATTAATGTCCAAGAAAAGATTGTAATTTTCAGGGATGAAACTTTCGATAAAACGAGCAACAGATGCTGTCATACGTATATACTCCTAATCTAACTTTTCGTATCGAAACAGACTGACAAATGTTTCGATATTAGACTCTTTTACAAAAGAAAAGGGTCTGAATTATTCAATACAAACCCATTATAACATAGATTGGAAGCTTTGCCTACAGTTCAATGATTTTACCAGATTTGAGGTAGACAACCCACTCGCAGAGATTGCGGGCATAGTCACCGATACGTTCCAAATACATAAGTACTTGGAAATATTCTTTGGCAGCGAAGGCGGCATCAGGATTCTTACGAACACCTTCTACTGTCATGGCTTGAATATCACGGAAATAGTTATCAATGATTTCATCTGAAGCTGCGATTTCATAAGCGCGTCGTTCGTCACTGTTCAAGTAAACATCTAGAGCATCTTCGACCATGTGGCGGACTGCTTTCCCCATTTTCTTGATTTCAGCTTCAATTTCAGTTAGACGCTCTTCACCTTTAATGCGGATGGTTGCTTTAGCGATAGCAACGGCATGGTCACCCATACGCTCTACGTCGCTAGATGCTTTAAGTGCGGTGATAACTGTACGCAAATCACTTGATACAGGTTGCTGTAGAGCAATAATTTCAAGTGATTTTTTCTCAAGTTTGGTTTCGTAGTTATTGACGATTTCGTCATTTTCAATGACTTCCTTAGCCAAATCACGGTCATGGCTGATAAAGGCACGTACAGCTTTCTTAAGCTGAGCTGCAACCTCTGTACCCATAGCGTAAAATTGGTTGTGGAGTTTTTCTAATTCTTCTTCGAAGGGAGTTCGTAACATCATAATTTTTTTAGTAATCTGTCCTTTCTTAACCGAATTTACCGGTAATATAATCTTCAGTTTCTTTATGTTGTGGATTTAGGAACATGTCTTTCGTTGATGAATACTCGATGAGCTCTCCATCAAGGAAAAAGGCTGTTCGTTGTGAGATACGACTTGCCTGCTGCATAGAACGAGTGACTAGCAACAAAGTGTATTGTTCTTTAAGGTTATAGAGGGTTTCCTCAATCTTACCAGCGGATATAGGGTCGAGGGCCGACGTTGGTTCGTCAAGAAGGATAACCTTTGGAGATGTGGCTAGCACTCGAGCAATACAGACACGTTGTTGTTGCCCTCCTGAAAGTCCAAGTGCTGAGTCATGGAGACGGTCTTTAACCTCTTCCCAGATTGAAGCACCCTTTAGTGATTCTTCTACTGCTTGGTCAAGAACAGCCTTATCTTTGATACCATTGATACGAAGGCCATAAACCACGTTTTCATAGATAGACATTGGAAAAGGATTGGGTTGTTGGAAGACCATTCCGATTTCTTTACGGAGTTCAACGGTATCTGTTCGAGGACTGTAGACATTGTGACCGTTGTATGAAACAGCACCAGTAAGTGTCCATTCGGGATTTAAATCTCCCATTCGGTTGATAGAACGGAGCAGGGTTGATTTCCCGGATCCTGAAGGACCGATAAGGGCCGTGATTTCATTTGGATAGAAATCCATTGTCACATTATTGAGGGCTTTTTTCTTATTGAAATACACCGATAAATCTTTAATTGAAATGATTGGTTCAGTCATGAGTGCTCCTTTCTATCCAAAGCGTCCTGATACATAGTCATTGGTTGACTGTAGGGCAGCATCTTGGAAGATTTTCTTGGTTTCATCATATTCGATAAGATCACCAAGGTAGAAGAATGCTGTATAATCACTAGCACGCGCTGCTTGTTGCATATTGTGCGTCACGATGATAATAGAGTAATCTTCCTTAAGTTCAAACATGGTCTCTTCGAGCTGCATAGTAGCTACAGGGTCCAATGAAGCTGCAGGTTCGTCCATGAGGAGAATCTGCGGTTTCACGGCAATAGCTCTTGCAATACAAAGACGTTGCTGCTGACCACCTGAGAGGGTAAAGGCAGATTTATGAAGGTCATCTTTAACTTGATCCCAAAGTCCAGCTTGCTTAAGTGATGTTTCAACAATCTCGTCCAAGGTTTGCTTATCTCTTACACCTTTACGTTCGTGAGCAAAGGTGATATTTCTGTAAATAGACTTGGCGAAGGGATTTGGACGTTGGAAAACCATTCCAATATGTTTACGCATTTCATAAACATTGATATTACTTGCGTTAACATCGACTCCTTGATAAAGGATTTGTCCAGTAACCTTAGCAATATCAATCGTATCATTCATACGGTTTAGACTACGAAGAAAAGTTGATTTACCGCATCCTGAAGGCCCAATAAGAGCTGTGATTTTATTTTTCTCGAATTGCATGTCGATACCTTTGATGGCTTCTTTTTGACCATAGTAGACATGCAAGTCCTTTGTTTCAAGAGCGAGCTCCTTCTCTGGGAAGGTAATAATATGACGCTCGTCCCAATTATATTTTGTCATGATAACTCCTTTAAGCGGATGTTAATTTCTTATGGAGGTAAGCTCCCAAACGACGTGCACCAAAATTGAAAATCAGAATGAAAATCAAGAGCACTGCTGCTGAACCAGCAGATACTGCAGTGGCGTCAGGTGTCGTACCTTCTGAGTTGACCTTCCAGATGTGAACAGCAAGTGTCTCTGCTTGGCGGAAAATCGAAATTGGACTAGAGATGCTAAGCGGATTCCAGTCGCTCCAGTTAAGTGCTGGTGCAGATTGACCTGCTGTATAGATAAGCGCTGCTGCTTCTCCGAAAATACGACCAGAAGCAAGAACGATACCAGTAACAATACCAGGTAAGGCTTCTGGAACAACAACGTGACAGATAGTTTCCCATCGAGACAAACCTAGAGCTAGGCCAGCTTCACGTTGGGTATGGTGAACAGTTCTTAAGCTATCTTCAACCGTACGAGTCATTTGTGGCAAGTTAAAGACAGTTAAGGCCAAGGCACCTGATAGGATTGAAAATCCATACTGAAATTGGACAACGAAAATCAAATAACCAAAGAGTCCGACCACCACTGAAGGTAGTGAAGATAGGATTTCAATACAGGTACGGACAAAGTTGGTAAGTCGTCCTTTTTTAGCATATTCTGATAAAAAGATGCCAGCTCCCATTGAAAGAGGCACAGAAATAATCAAAGTAATAACCAATAGGAAGAATGAGTTGTAGAGTTGAACCCCAATTCCTCCACCAGCTTTGTAGGATGATGATCGACTAGTCAAGAAAGACCAGCTGATGTGTGGTATCCCGCGAACCAAGATATAGAGAATCAAGGCTGCCAGGATTGTTACAATAATGCCAGCAATCACATAGAGTGTGCTGATGGCAATTTTATCAATTTTTTTAGCGTTCATAATTTCTCTTTCTCTCACGGGTAATGAATTTCACCAACATATTGAAACCAAGACTCATCAATAAGAGCACCAGGGCGAGAGACCAAAGGACATTGTTTGAAACAGTACCCATGACTGTATTCCCGATTCCCATAGTCAAGACAGATGTCAAAGTTGCTGCTGGTGTCGTTAAAGAAGTTGGAATCACGGCGGAATTTCCGACAACCATTTGGATGGCCAGAGCTTCACCAAAGGCACGGGCCATACCAAAGATAACGGCCGTGAAGATACCTGGTTTAGCCGCATTAAGTGTCACACGCCAAATCGTTTGCCAGCGTGTAGCTCCCATGGCCAGACTAGCTTCACGATAGTGACGAGGCACTGCACGAAGCGTATCTGTTGTCATAAAGGTTACGGTTGGTAGAATCATGACGAACAAGACAAAGGTACCTGAAAGAATACCAAAACCTGTTCCACCAAAAATTAAGCGAACAAATGGAACCACGACTTGGAGACCAATAAATCCATAAACAACGGATGGAATCCCGACCAAAAGTTCGATAGCTGGTTGTAAGAATTTAGCCCCTTTCGGAGAAATCTCAGTCATAAAGATGGCTGCTCCAATGGCAAATGGGGTTGCAACCAAGGCTGAAAGCAAAGTCACTACGAATGATCCCAAAATCATTGGTAGAGCCCCGAATTTGCCTTCAGATGGTGACCAATCACCACTAAAGAGAAACTCGACCAAGCTAACTTTATTGACAAAGAAAGTCGCCAGCCCTTTTTGAGCAACGAAAAGTAAAATCATCGCCACGATGAAAACAATCAAGGCCAGGCAAAGGAAAGTGATTGTTTTACCAAACTTCTCGAGGCGTGAATTTTTAGAGGGTGATGTTAATTGTTTCACCAATTCTTCATTTTTCATGCTTACTCCTCACTCTTCTTTGAAACGTTACCATCAGCATCCTTGGTAACTTTCATGCTATGGATGGAAATGTAACCCATTTTTGCGACGACGTTTTCTTGGACTTCGTCACTCATCATGTAATCTAAGAATTGTTTGGTATAGCTATCCGGTTTTCCCTTGGTATACATATGTTCGTAGGACCAAATCGGCCAATCGTTAGTTGCAACATTTTCAGCTTTGGGTTCAAATCCATTTAACTTCAATGTTTTAACAGAATCATCAAGGTAAGCAAATGATAGGTAGGAAATAGCACCTGGTGTCTGAGCAACGATTGACTTAACCATACCGTTAGAATCTTGCTCTTGGGTACGGATTGGTGATTTACCATCCATAATCACTGCATCGAAAGTTGCGCGTGATCCTGAGCTGGCTGCACGGTTAATAATAGTAATCTCTAGGTCTTTACCACCAAGCTGTTTCCAGTTTGTGATTTCACCAGTGAAAATCTTACGCAGTTGTTCTGTTGTCAAGTTATCTACAGAGACTTCTTTGTTTGTAATAACTGCAATCCCAGCAACGGCAACTTGAAAGTCAACAAGCTTACTAGCATCAATTCCCGATTTTTCCTCGGCAAAAAGGTCACTGTTACCAATTTGAACGGCACCGGATTGTACTTGAGAAAGTCCAGTACCAGAACCGCCCCCCTGAACGTTAACGATATTGTCAGGGTTCTTTTCAGCGAACCCATCTGCTGCCGCCTCCACTAAGGGTTGAAGGGCTGTAGAACCAACTGCTGTAATGGACTGGCCACGGTCAATCCAAGAGGCACAGCCAGTTAAAACCAGCATGGCCATTGCCAGTGACAGAATCACTGCAAGGACTTTTGTTTTTTTCATTTTTGTCCTCCGACATTTTGTAACATAAGTAAGAATGTGTCTCATAGATATGCTGTTAAAAGACACCTATCTAATTATAACAAGTATAGGATAATTAAGTCATATTAAAGTTTGGTTACAGGTTC
Source organism: Streptococcus sp. HMSC068F04 (assembly GCF_001837455.1). NCBI lineage: Bacteria > Bacillati > Bacillota > Bacilli > Lactobacillales > Streptococcaceae > Streptococcus > Streptococcus sp. HMSC068F04. Next base: position 14,187 of record NZ_KV832524.1, on the reverse strand, counting down.
TTAAATGTGAAATCTTAATCCTTTAGGATAGAAGTTTTTAACCGTATTTCCAACAACTTTAGCAAACCCAAAACCATTGCCGTCCACTAAAAGCTGATACCAACCGTTTGGTTGCGCTTGATCTAGAGTGACCACATTACCAGAAACGTATTGGGCAAACTGGTCTTGAATTAGCTCTATACTTGAAACAACTTCATCTGAGGTTAACGCAATTCCAAGAGCAAAACTTGGTTCAAAACGTTTTTTCTTAAAGACACCAAGATGCAGTCCATTACGAGCGATTTTAACTTTAGATAGGTCTGGAAGTCCCTTAGGAAGCAGATAGAGATTGTCCCCAAAAACTTGGAGTAAACCATCTAGACGAGTCTTAAGGTGTTTTTTTGCAAAATCTTCCCAGAGTTGCTTCTGCTCCTTGTTTAGGTTAGATTTTCCCTCTTTGATACGTGCCTGCTCAGCCACGCGCTTATCCTGGAATTTTGCCACAAACTGGCCTTCACCTTTGAAATGGTGCGGATACATTCGAGCTGTTTCTGGAAAATCAATCCCATCGCTCATGCCATTCCATTTAGGGATTTCTACTAATTCAAGATCAGGGTAATTTTCTAAAATCCAAGCGACAACACCTTCATTTTCCTCCGGAGACCAGGTACAGGTTGAGTAGATTAATTGACCACCAGGAGCGAGCATCTTCAAACCGTCTGATAAGATGTCTTTCTGTAATTGTGCCAGTTCACTAGGGTAATCCTTGTGCCAATATTGGATTGCATCAGGGTCTTTTCGGAACATTCCTTCTCCAGAACAAGGTCCATCAAAGACAATCGTATCAAAGTAATTTTTGAAAACTTTGGCTAGTTTATCAGCTGACGTGTTAGTCACAACAACATTTCTCGCCCCAAAACGTTCAATGTTTTCAACCAGAATTTTACTACGCTTTGGATTGATTTCATTGCTGACGAGCAGTCCTGTATTGTCTAAGTAGCTTAGAAGATGAGTAGATTTTCCGCCTGGAGCAGCTGCCAAGTCTAAGACACGACTTCCCTTGGCCGGAGCTGCCACTTGGGCTACCATTTGAGCAGCTGGTTCCTGAGAATAAACCAAACCAGTTGCATGATCGGCGGATTTTCCAGAAATTTTACCGTAATGGCCCCAAGGTGTTTCAGGAATGGCATCAGGAAAGTTTTTCTGTTGCTTTTTCAGAGGGTTGGTACGATAGGCGGACACGGCTTCTTGATCAAATGATGCAAAGAATTCCTCCGCTTCATCTCCAAGGAGCTTATTATATTTTTCTATAAAGTCTGATGGAAATTGCATAGTTTCCTTTCTATCAAAAAACTGGACTAACCAAGAGAACTTACTGTTCTGATTTGTCCAGTATGGTTTTTGTTTTAAATTAATTTTCTGAGCCCATAATATCCTTGATTTCTTCAAGTCTGTCTTTGGGCACAAGCATTACAGCTTGACGACTAGAATAATCCAGTGGTTCTCCAGTAATGGTCTCAAGGTGATAACCCAATTTTTCTCCCATAATACTTGCTGCAGCATAGTCCCATGGGTAAATAACTGAAAAGTAAGCTAAAATTTGACCAGATAGGACTTTTGACATGCTTAAACCGGCACCACCATAGACACGAACACCCAAGGTCTTATCAATAAGGTCTTTTAAACCATGAAAATTTTTAGCATACATGGCTCCATTGCTAGCGACTAGGCAGCGGTCTAATGGGCGACTTTTATAGGCTGGAAGCAATTTGTCATTGCAATACACATCAAACTGGCCACCACCATAGAAAAGTTGATCAGCCATGACGTTATAAATGAGACCAAATTTTCCTTGCCCCTCTTCATAGTAGGCAATCATCACACAAAAATTATCTTGTTGGACAATAAAATTGACCGTTCCATCAATTGGATCCAAGACCCAGACGTTTCCATCCTTGATATTATGCACCAAGCCATTTTCTTCAGCGAAAATATTGTCTGAAGGAAAGGCAGATTTAATACGTGCCACGAGTAAATCTTGTGTTTGTTTATCAATATTAGTGACTAAATCATCAAAAGCTGTCTTTTCTTCGACCGTGATTGTTTTACTTAAACTTTCTTTAATAAAAGCACCAGCTTCTTTGATGATTTCTTTGGCGAAAATCAGTTTATTTTCCAAGTGATACAAATCCTTTATCTTTTGCTTTAGCAGCTTTGACAGCTTGATAGGTTGAAAAACCGCTAGCTTCTTCAAAGGCCTTGTCTAGTTGCTTTTCAGGCGCTTTGCCTGGGACAACGGTTTTAAATGCCTTATAGGCTTGCAAGAGTTGGTCACGGTCAACCTTGCTCTCGTATGCTTTTTCTACCTGACTCAAAAAATGAAGCACTGTGGTGATTTCCTCAGTGCTCCATGATGGATCGAGTGGGTAGGAATAATTTCCTTTAGTCATTGTTACCCTCAATTTCAGCTCGAATGGTCGCTTGACGCAATTCTTGCTTTCTATAATCACGAGGCAAAAAGGCACGAATTTCATCTTCGTTGAAACCGATTTGCATGCGTTTGTTGTCCATAATGATAGGTCGACGAAGAAGATTTGGATATTCAGAAATCAGTTGAATGAGTTCCTTGATGGTCAAATCATCCACATCGATATTTAGCTTCTGAAAGACTTTTGAACGGGTTGAAATGATATCTTCAGTACCATTTTCCGTGTAAGACAAAATCTTCATCAACTCATCGTGAGTTAATGGGCTCGTGATAATATTGTGTTCGTCAAAAGCAACTTCATGATTGGTCAACCAGGCTCGTGCTTTCCTACAGCTGGTGCAGCTAGGTGATAAAAATAAAGTTACCATGCAAACACCCCTTTCACTTTAACATTCCTAATCATTATACATTATTTGATTAGTTTTGGCTACGCTTTCTTAAAATTTTTCCGCGATTTTTTTATCGGCCTCCAGTTGAGCGCAAAGTTCCTCTATATTATTGAACTTAATCATATCACGGATATAATCTAGCCAAAAAACTTCGATTGTTTTTCCATAAATATCGCCTTCGAAATCAAAGATATTGGCTTCAAGGCGGAGTTCTGTTCCCCCAAAGGTAACGTTTTTACCTAGGCTAGTCATGGAACGATAGCGTTTACCATCAATCACCACATCAGCAACATAGACGCCATCTGCAGGGAGAAAGGTTCTGTCGATTGGTGCTAAATTAGCAGTTGGAAAACCAATGGTACGCCCACGGGCATCACCATGTACCACGATGCCACGTGTCGAGAATTCGTGGCCAAGAAGTTTATTGGCTTCTTTAACATTACCTTCTCGTATTAATTGACGTACACGTGTTGACGAAATCTTTTCACCATCGCTTTGTTGCTCTTCAATGACATGGACATTACCAGAAAAATTACGGGCTAAATAGTCCGCATCCGTTCGATGGTGTCCAAACTTGTAATCAAAGCCCACAACAACCTCTTGAGCTTTTAACCGATTAATATAGCGGGCAATGAAATCATCTGAACTCGTTCGGGCAAAATCACTATTGAAATCTGTTAAGTAAAGCTGATCTGTTCCATAGGCTTCAAAAAGATCACAGCGTCTCTTGGGTGCTGTGATATGAAGGAGGAGATCATCCGTATACCGTTGAAAAGTCAGTTGAGGACTTTCATTAAAGGTAAGAACAGCTACTTCAAGCTGTTTGTCGTCAGCAATCTGGCGCGCCTTATCAAAAAGGACCTTGTGACCACGATGAAGCGCATCGAAATAGCCTAAGACAAGGACTGTACCCTTTTCCTGATGGATATCTTTATAATCGTTAATAGAAGTTATTTTCATTGACTTAATACTTTTCTAGGTTTATAAACTTGATTTCGCTTTTCCATGATGGCTAGAACTTTGTCTTCTAAAAAGGCCGCAACCAAGGGTTCTTGGCTATCAATAGCAATAAAGCGACCAAATGAGATTTCTTTAGCATCATCTTCAGTGACTTGTACTGTTGGCAGATCCTGAACACCAAATTCGATAGGAAGGAGGAAGGACGTATCCCCTGCTTCTACCATTTCTGAAATTTGTGAGAGTGTTAGTGCCTTATCTAAGGTTAGACCAGCTGAGGCTGTTCGACGAAGAGCAGACATATGACTCGCGTAGCCGAGTTTAGCACCCAAATCAACAGATAAGGTACGGACATAAGTTCCCTTGCTACAAGCAACACGGAAGGTGAATCTCGCAGTGTCGTTTTCTAGCTCGATGGGTGAGGTACGGACAAATTCGGTAATGGTCACTTGACGTTGTGGACGTTCTACTTCTTCTCCAGCGCGTGCGTACTCATAAAGTTTCTTTCCGTTGACCTTAACTGCTGAGTACATAGGGGGAATTTGTGTGATTTCTCCCTCAAAACTTGCCATTGCCTTGTCAACGGCTTCTTCATCAAGCTCTGTTACTGGAGTTATTTGGACGATTTCTCCACTAGCATCCTCGGTAGTTGTCGAAAAGCCAATGGTAATTTCTCCCTCATAGACTTTCCCTGCTTCAGTCATGTATTCAATAACACGAGTAGCTTTTCCAACCGCTATAGGTAGAACACCAGTCACATCAGGATCGAGAGTACCACCATGTCCGATTTTTTTCTCCTGTAATATTTTGCGTAGTTTAAATACAGCATCATGACTGGTCATTCCAGCCTCTTTTTTTAGATTAATAATTCCTGAAATCATACTTTTAATTATATCAAAAGCAATCCTAAAGAGCTAGGTAGAAACATAAAGAGGCAGAGAGCAAAGTCTCTAACCTCTTGAGTATTATAGTCATAAGCAATTGCAAGACTGCTAGCTTTTTAATCAATGTCTCTTTTAAGATCGCTTTCTAGTTCAAAGAAAGGTTGAATATCTTGCACATACTCTAGGACACCTTGAAAGTCTCCCTTGTCATCTCTAACAGCTGCATAGGTAACATAGACGAATTTTCCTAAACGTTCAGATTTGAACCACATTGGAACTTGGTCACGCTCTCCACTTCTTAGTAATTCAAAGATTTTCTTGACCTTATCAAGCACTTTTGGCGGATGACAAAGTTCAACGTTTCGTCCAATTTGGCTAGGTGTTCGTTTAAAAACCATTTCATTGGCGGGAACATTATCATTATAGTATTGGAAGATATCGTCTTTATTGACGAAAGTGATTTCCAAAGGAAGATGATTGAGGATGAGATTGGCCTGCTCCACGGAAAGATAACCATTGCCAAAAGGTTGCGTTGTTTCTCTATCTACGACAGTTTCAGTTTTTGGTTTTGGGGTGAAGCTGATGGTAAATTGCCCTTCTGGGGTATCAATAATTCGGGTATTGCCCGTATGTTCGTCAGTGCTCAGACCTGACTGTTCTTGCGATGTTTCCGTATTGTCTTCCTCAAAACGCTCACGCTTAGGTTTCCAGACGGCTGTAGGTTTTATAATTGCATAGCCATAGGCATCACTTTCCTCGGCAATCGAAAGCCAATCGTCTTGTGTGAAGGTTTCAAGCAGAATCATCAGTAAGATAGCTTCTTCCTTGAAAATCATAGCTTCAAATTCTTCCGAGAAAGCTTCAAAGGACTTTGAAAATTCCTCTAAATCTCCTTTTGGGAGTTCCTGGAGTTTAGCCTCTGCATCTCGAAAGAGTTTCCGGATGTCATCGTCTACACCCCACATAACCTTTGGAGGAGAATCATGACCATAACGCTCCATTATTGGAAAGAAGAGCTTTTCTTTACGTGTGTAATGGTTATGAAATTGTCCCAATAAAGACATCTGATGTTTAAGTCCATTGAGTAGGTCAGATTTAAAGTCTTCATTTTCAGGCTTACTGATATTTTCTATGATACGTCGGATACGGAGAATAGCTGAACGTAGGGCTAAATTCTCTTGTTTAAAGACATAGACAGGGTGGCCCTCTTGATCAGCGTCTGCCACTTCCACATCTGCAATAGCTCCTTTAAAGAGGTTAGCGTGGACATTACAAAGGCTCATAACATCTTCAAAGGTAACTCCATCTTCAGAAGACATCAATTCATGCTCCATCATAGAGATTTCAAGGGCAGATACTCCCCTGAAGTGTTGATTGAAGCGCTCTTGAACACTTTCGGGACTAGCTCCATGATGTAAATCTAGGAGAATTTCTTTGAGTATTTGAATACGATTGTTTTCCATATTAGTCTCCGATGACATCATAACCATTGAACAGTAAAGTTTGCTTGATTTTATCTAGGGGAATATTAGCTAACTTAGAACCAGCTTTTAGACTGGTTACCTTACCGACAGTATTTAGCATAGCTGGGTTAGACAAGGGCTTAAAACCAAGGTCAATCAGTAAATCCTTAACCTCTGGATGCTCTTTTATGATTGTTGCGACTGGTTGTGATAAATCTATGGTGTTGGTAGTCATAATGACCTCCTAATAACATATTTGCTACTACCATTATACACGAGAATAATAAAAAAAGACCAACAAATCCTAGTTTGCTGGCTTTTGGTTAATTTCCAAATAGAGCTTCTGTAACATTATGCTGGATATTTCCCCACTCTTGCTCTGCACGGACCATCTTACGGTGGAAATCGGCACGACCACGTAAATAGGCGGCAATTTGGTAATCTTGTTTAACAATCGGTATTTCAGGAATTTTGATGTCCAAGAGGTCAGCTGTCGATAAATTGAGGACAGCCTTTCCCTTATCAGCATAGTCCAAATAGGCACGCCCAATATCTGTCTCAAGAAAGAACTTGATGTAAAAACCACGAAGTTTTTCCTTAGGTCGTAATACTGTGATATTTGATGAGGCAACAACTTCACGATTGCCCTGATCTTCGAAAACAGCAACTTTTTGAACAGTTCCCTTAGATGCAATAAGCACATCTCCATCTTCTAAGAGAAAGCGTAAAAGTTTGCGGCGTTCCTCGGAAAATGTTTTTAGGTCATCGTAAGCAATGCCGTTGGGTGTCATATCCGATAGATTAATGACAGCAAATTCACCAGGTTCTGCCTTAGCTGGAACAGCTTTTCCTTTAAATTGATCGACAACATCACCTAAACGAACAAGTTTGTCTGTATTAGCTTCGTAATCGATAATCAGTTGAGGTCTTTCTTTTTCAGACATTGAATCTCCTTTTTATATTTTACTATCCGTATTGAGTATTGCTATACAATAATAGCAAGAAGCTAATACTTTTGCAAGTGAAAACTGTAAGAAAGGCAAAATAAAAAAGAGACCGGGGCCCCTTTTATAAGCTTTTAACTGCTGCTACTGCCGCTTCATAGTTTGGATCAGTATTGATATTGTCCAAATATTCGACATAAGTAATCTTGTTGTCAGCGTCTGCCACTAAAACGGCACGCGCTAACAAGTGCCATTCTTCAATAAGGACACCGTAGTCTTTACCGAAACTATTCTCATAGTAGTCAGAAAGCATAATGGCATTTTCAAGGCCCTCAGCACCACACCAACGAGCTTGCGCAAATGGTAGGTCCACTGAAATAGTAATAACTACAGTATCATCTAGTTCTGACAATTCCTTGTTAAAGGTACGTGTTTGAGTTGAACAAATACCAGTATCGATTGATGGAACGATAGAGATAACTTTTTTCTTTCCATCGAATTCTGAAAGTGATTTTTTCGTCAAATCTGTTGCTGTCAAATTAAAGTCACGCAAGGTATCTCCAACTTGAAGTTGTTTGTCTTCTGCTACTGTAACTGGTTTTCCAATAAATGTTGGCATGTTAGTCCTCCAATACTTTTTTTACTATTGTACTGTAAATAGAGCAAGAAACCTAAGCATTTGTTTAGAACTTTTCAAACAGTAGTTTAATTTTTTCAGCTATCACTGTATTAATTGCAGGAATGACTTCATCCGCAAAGTCCTTCAGGTAGGGATAATCACCAACTTGCACACCATATATAGCATTTTTAAAAAGAGAAATATCATTTTGGTCATTTCCAAAAGATACAAAGTCTCTACCAAAGTGGTTTAAAACAGTACTAGCCTTAGTCACTCCTTTAGGATTAATGTAGAGACACCTTTCGATATCATGGTAAGTAAGGTCTAAACATTCTAGTTTGTTTAGATTAAAGATAAGGTCTTCTCGTATATCCTCATGCTCTGCAAGAGGAATAACAGCTTTAATGGGCTTATTAAGTTCTTGGACAGGCAAAATCTTTGCTTTGTTTAATGGGGCAACATTTGAGAGAAAAGGAATCTGTTCAGGATTTTGAATAGCATAATTAAAGGTATCATCAATAAAATAAGGGAGATTATAGGTATCACAGTAGCTAACAATCGTTCTGAGAGCATGAGAAGGTATTGTGTATTGTGATACTAAATGTTCATCTTGAAAGACTTCACCACCGTTTAAGCCAACTACTGTCAGTTTTTTCAATTCTCCCTCCAAAATACTAAGACAGTCTCTGTAAGAGCGTGCTGTTGCAAAAATAATCTCATGACCGTATTTAGGTGCTGTTAAAAGAACCTCTTGTAGTTCTTTTGACATAGTCATACCATCAAAACATAGGGTTCCATCCAAATCAAAAGCAAATTTCATAGGGATAGTATAACAAAAAACCAGCTATAGAGCTGGTTTAAATATTTAGTATCAAAATACTTAGATTTTATCAAGGGCTAGTTTTAAATCTTCAATCAAATCATCTGCGTTTTCCAAACCAACTGAGATACGAATTTGATTTGGAGTGACACCACAAGCTAGTAAATCTGCTTCTGCCAATTGTTGGTGAGTTGTTGTTGCAGGGTGCACCACCAAAGATTTTGCATCAGCAACGTTAGCCAAATCTGAGAAGATTTCAAGATTATCGATAACGGTACGTGCTTCGTCTTGCCCACCTTTAACATGGAAAGTGAAAATAGAACCTGGTCCTTTAGGGAAGTATTTTTGTGCCAAGTCATAGTAAGGACTTGATGGCAATCCAGGATAGTTAACTTTTTCAACTTTTGGATGATTTTCCAAAAAGTCTACGATTTTTTTAGCATTTTCGACGTGGCGTTCGACACGAAGTGAAAGTGTTTCAAGTCCTTGTAAAAGCAAGAAAGCATTGAAAGGTGCCAAGGCAGCCCCTGTGTCACGCAAAAGTTGTGTACGAAGGGCGGTGATAAATGCTGCTGGACCAACATCACGTGTATAGCTGATATTGTGGTAAGATGGGTCTTCGTCAACCAGCTGTGGGAATTTTCCTGAAGCTTCCCAGTCAAATTTACCAGAATCGACGATAAGACCACCAATAGTTGTTCCATGTCCACCGATAAACTTAGTCGCAGAATGAACCACGATATCTACACCATGGGAGATAACATTGATGAGATATGGAGTACCAAAAGTATTGTCAGCAACCAATGGAATCTTATGACTGTGAGCAATTTCAGCAATCTTTTCAAAATCAGGAATGTTGATAAGCGGATTACCTAAAGACTCAATCAAGACTAGTTTGGTATTATCTTTGATAGCAGCTTCAATTTCTTCAGGATTGTCAACATCTACAAAAGTTGTTGTGACACCATAGCGTGGAAGAGTTTCTTTTAAGAGATTGAACGTTCCACCGTAGAGTGTTGTCGCAGCAACAACATGATCGCCAGCATGTGCCAAACCAAGGACCGCATAGGTGATTGCAGCCATACCTGAAGCCGTAGCCAAGGCACCAACACCACCTTCGAGGGCTGCAATACGTTCTTCAAGGACTGCTACTGTTGGATTGGTAATACGTGTGTAAATATTACCCGGTTTTCTAAGAGCAAAGAGATCTTCACCTTCTTGAGCATCGTCAAAAACATATGAAGTCGTTTGGTAAATTGGAACCGCACGTGATTTTGTTTCCTTGTCAGGTGTTTGTCCAGCGTGTAATTGTAAGGTTTCAAATGAAAATTCTCGTGACATATGGGTGTCCTCCAAAACAAAAGTTGCCTTCATTCTACACCCATAAAAGCTAGCTGTCTAATAGAAATTTTTTATCAATGTGATAGGGAAGGCTTATTAAAAGGACCTTTCGGTCCCTTTCTATTTCTTCTCAATCGGTGCTACGCTTGCCAAAACTTTTTTAAGTCCAACTTCTGGGAATTTGATCTTAAGTTCTTGTGTCTTGCCACTTCCAGTTACTTCTAGGACGGTCCCATCTCCCCACTTCTTGTGGTGAGCGATATCTCCGATTTCCCAGTCAGTAGCTGAATTCCCAGAGTCTGAAGTCTTGCCAAAAGGTAGTCCGCCAGTAGCTTTTGAAAATGGCTGAGCGCCCGTATGTCTTTGAGGTTGTGCATTTGCTTTTCTGGTCTGAAGCGCTTGTTGTAAACTCATGCCTTGACCAAATTGTGTAGGCTCTTCTTTTGTAAAACGAACACCAAATGATGAATTGGCTGGGCGTGCTAGACCTTGATATTGTAATAAATCATCTGAAATTTCACGCAAGAAACGGCTAGGGCGATTATAGCTAGTCTTACCAAAAAGCGTCCGCGTATTAGCGTTGGTAAGGAAAAGAATCTCTTCAGCACGGGTAATACCTACGTAAGCTAAGCGACGCTCTTCTTCGAGTTCTTCTGGATCTTCTGAGGCACGAGACAAAGGGAAGACCCCCTCTTCCATACCGATAAGAAAGACAACTGGGAATTCAAGTCCTTTAGCAGCATGGAGAGTCATCAAGGTTACTTCTGCTGCTTCCATATCACCATCGTCCGTATCAGCAATCAACGCTAGATCGTTCAAGAAACGGCCTAAACGGTCAATACCAGTCTCGTCTTCCGAACCATCGGTGTTGGTTTCATCAAAATTCTTAGTAACAGACATGAACTCTTCGATATTTTCAATGCGTGCTTGACTTTCAAGTGTTTGTTGCATAGAAAGAGCATCCAGATAACCAGACTTATCTAAAACAGCCTCTACCGCTTCAGTAATACTTAGCCCATCTAGCTGGTCACGTAGATTCAGTATCATGTTGGCAAAATCGTAAACGCCCTGAGCTGCTTTCACTTTAATTGGTGACAACATAATATTAGCTGATGCATCTAGGAGACTCATGTTTTGCTCATAGGCAAAGTTACGAATCTTTTCAAGCGTACCAGGCCCAACTCCACGTTTAGGTTCATTAACCACACGTTCAAAGCTAATATTATCTGCAGGATTGGCAATCAAGTTCAAGTAAGAAATGACATCACGAATTTCTTTACGGCTATAGAACTTGGTACCTCCAACCATGGTATAAGGAATATTAGACTTGAGCAAGGCTTCTTCAATGGTACGAGACTGAGCATTGGTACGGTAAAGCACAGCGAAATCCTTAAAGTTCTTACCTTCTTCACGAATGATGTTATCAATAGTTGAAGCAACAAAAACAGCTTCATCACGCTCGTCATTAGCACGGTAATAAACGATTTGTTCACCGTCGTCATTTTGAGTCCAAAGTTTCTTAGGACGGCGGTTTCGGTTGTTCTTGATAACTTCATTGGCTGCTTGGAGAATTTTCTTGGTTGAACGGTAGTTTTCTTCCAAGAGAACTACCTTGGCTTCAGGATAGTCCTTTTCAAAGTCAAGGATGTTCTGCATATCAGCCCCACGCCAACCGTAGATTGATTGGTCCGCATCACCTACGACACAGATATTCTTGAAGCGAGATGCCAAGAGTTTTACCAACTGATACTGAGCATGGTTGGTATCTTGGTACTCATCCACGTGAATGTACTGATAACGCTGCTGATAATAGGCGAGAACATCAGGATTTTTGTCAAAGAGACGTAAAGTCATCATAATCAAATCGTCAAAATCCATAGCTTCACTTCGACGGAGCTCTTCCTGATAGGCCTTGTAACATTTAGCAACGATTTGGGTGTACATATCACCGGCCTGGTGCTCATAGGCCACTTCATCCAAGAGGTCATTTTTTGCATTGGAAATCGTCCCTAAGATGGCACGTTCATTCCACTTCTTAGGGTCCAGGTTCAGATTCTTGAGAATACGTTTCATCAAAGTACGTTGTTCACCAGGATCTACGATAGTAAAGTTTCGGTTGTAGCCAATATGGTCCGCTTCACGACGAAGAATTCGCACGCACATACTATGGAAGGTCGCAATCAAGGTTTCTGAAGTTGCTGGATTTAAAGCCATAGCACGTTCACGCATCTCACGAGCTGCCTTATTGGTAAAGGTAATGGCTAGGATATTCCAGGGATTAATCATTTTCTCGTCAATGAGGTAGGCAATGCGGTGGGTAAGCACACGTGTCTTCCCAGATCCTGCACCAGCCATAATCAATAAAGGCCCTTCAGTCGTTTGGACGGCTTCGGCCTGTTTGTCATTCATACCAGTTAATAATGGGTTCATCATATTCTCCATTCTCAAAAATAAGCTCTACTATTTTATCATTTTTTGGATGAAAATGCAGATTCTATTCATAATGGATCTGAAATAACTTTAGAAGATAATTGTTTGTTTATATTGGAAGTACTTTGCTTAAGATTGCCCATATTCCTAGCTTTTTCTAGCTTTAGAGGAAGACATTCTAAAGAATAATATTCGGATTTTTATAGTTTTGATGAAAATTAGTGTTGACACTGTTCGTTTTTTTCGATAAGATAGAATCACAATAAAATAAGAACCGAGTGATGTCATCAGGATGACTGGTGATTGACGGACTTCTGGAGAGATCTTGAAGCAGCCTTAGCTGTAAACAAGACACCGAAGGGGCAAGGGGTAACAACCGAAACTCTCAGGTAAAAGGACAGAAAGCATCGCAAGTTTTTTAACTTGTAGTAATAGCTTTGTATTCTCAGAGGTCTGGTTAAGCCAAACCTCTTTTTTGACGTCTCGGTTAAAGGAGATTGTAAATTTATGTTAGAATTTTTTACTACCATTGATGATTTTGTCTGGGGTCCACCCCTTCTGGTCCTTCTTGTAGGAACTGGGATTTACCTTACAATTCGTCTTGGTCTTTTGCAAGTTCTTCGTCTTCCTAAAGCTTTTAAACTTATCTTTGCTGAAGATAAAGGGGAAGGTGATATTTCTAGTTTTGCAGCCCTTGCGACTGCTCTCGCAGCAACTGTTGGTACAGGTAACATTGTCGGTGTAGCTACTGCCATCAAAACGGGTGGACCTGGTGCCCTTTTCTGGATGTGGATTGCCGCTTTCTTTGGTATGGCAACCAAATATTCCGAAGGTCTTTTGGCTATTAAATTCCGTACACTTGACGACCAAGGAAATGTATCTGGTGGTCCAATGTATTACATCACACACGGTTTTTCTGGGAAATGGCAAACAATTGCTAAACCATTGGCCTACTTCTTTGCCTTTGCAGGTGTCCTAGTTGCATGGTTAGGGATTGGTACTTTCTCTCAAGTTAACTCAATCACCGCTTCACTTCAAAATAGCTTTGACTGGTCACCAAAAATCGTAAGTATCATACTTGCTCTTATCACTGCTGCCATCATTTTTGGTGGTATCCAATCTATCTCAAAAGTTTCTGAAAAGGTCGTACCATTTATGGCTGGGCTTTATATCCTAGCATCACTTGTGGTTATTTTTACTAACTTTAATCAACTTCTTCCAGTCCTTGAAATGGTCTTCCAATCTGCCTTTACTGGTAAAGCAGCCGTTGGTGGTTTTGCTGGTGCAACAGTCATGGTTGCAATGCGTCTTGGTATTGCGCGTGGTGTCTTCTCAAATGAGTCAGGTCTTGGATCTGCTCCTATCGCTGCAGCAGCTGCTAAGACCGAAGAACCTGTTGAACAAGGTTTGATTTCAATGACAGGTACTTTCATTGATACGATTATCATCTGTACGCTTACTGGTCTTGCTATCCTTGTAACGGGTCAATGGTCAGGTAGCCTGGAAGGTGCCCCAATGACACAAGCAGCCTTCTCTTCTGTTTTTGGTACATTTGGTGAAATTGCCTTAACACTTTCTTTGGTTCTCTTTGCCTTTACAACAATCTTGGGTTGGTCTTACTACGGTGAACGTTGTTTCGAATTCATTTTCAAATCAACGAAATTCCTTCCACTCTACCGCATCATTTTTGTAGTCATGGTTGCTCTTGGTGGTTACCTCACACTTGATGTTGTTTGGAAAATTGCGGATATCGTAAACGGTTTGATGGCATTGCCTAACTTGATTGCCCTTCTTGTCCTCTCACCAATCATCTTCAAAGAAACTAAATCATACTTTGAACGTCACAAATCATAACCACCCGTCTAACGGGTGG
>NZ_KV832523.1:0-4261 GCF_001837455.1 Streptococcus sp. HMSC068F04 | reverse complement strand
AGCTGGCGTTGTGCTTACTGCAGGAGCTTCGCTAGTAGCTGGCGTTGTGCTTACTGCAGGTGTTTCACTTACTGAATTAGGGTTAGTTCTATAATAACGATAATATAGGGCATCATCCTCATAGTTGGCATGGCCAAATAATCCTGGTTCTTCCGTTGTGATAACATCGCCAACGGAGTAGTTTTTACCATTAGATCCAGTAATTGTGTAGTATGGGTACCCTTCCAGCTCGTCAGCTGGCATTACAGTATATCCTTTAGGGGTAACTACATCACCAGTGAGCCAGCTGCGTTTAGGGTCATCTGCTACTGAATAATTAAGGTATAACATGCGATTAAGACTTGGATCGTTATCAGATATTGGATTTTCACTAGTAGCCGGCGTTGTGCTGACCGCAGGAGCTTCACTAGTAGCCGGCGTTGTGCTAACAGCAGGAGCTTCACTTGTATTATCAGAGTTTTGAGGATGATAGTAGTAATATAGTCTATTATCTTCCTCGTCCTTGTGATTTAGGAAAGGTTCGTTTATTGTTATAACATCACCAACATTGTAATGTTTGCCGGTGATATCAAAAATATCATAACTTCCAGGACCGAAGGGCTCCTCTCCCACAATGTATGGTTTGCTAACTGTAGTCACTCGACCTGACATAGCACCGCTATTGGGGTCATCGGGATATTCTGCAAAATAAGCGTAGAACATACGATAATCTTCATAGTTAGCATCACTAGCTGTTTCTTCAGCATACACCTTTGTAGACGACTGTCCGAATTGAGCCTGCACAGCAGTTGTAAGAGTAACCGCAGCAACTAAAACAATTCCATATTTAGACAACTTTTTAATAGTCAAAATAAACCTCCAGAGCAACATTATAAAATTTTTAGAAAATAAGTTCTCACTTGTAATATATCAGAAAAATAAATAAAGTCAAGGTTTTTTTAAAAGAAATCTTGACTTTTACCTCATCTGCCATTATCAGTCTACGTTATCTCGGTGACTTTACACACTAGTTAGCCACAATAACAGAATAGTTATTTGAAAAGGTGAGGAAAAGGGCGTTATTATTATCGCTCTATTTGAGAAACCTTATATTGAGTGTCATTTAGAGATTAGGGAGAGATGTTTCGAAGCAAGTGATTCAGATAAAGCATTCTTCTTAACAACTCATAATAAGGTGCCTGCAAGACTTGGAACACGTTCTGTTGAGCTTTTGGTGAAGAAGTTATCTACCGCTTATGGTAAGCCTACTACTCCTCACAAACTACGACATACACTTGCGACACGTCTATATGGGCAAACAAAAGACAGCCTCCTAGTCTCCCAACAATTGGGACACAGGGGGACTGCAATGATAGAGCTATATGCACACGTAGCTGCAGAGACGACTAAAGAAGCATTATTTTCCAATGCGTATATTCATTAAGTAAATCAGCCTCAAGGTAGAAAAAATGCTAACTAGTAGGTTAAAATTACTAGTTAGCATTCTTCATTCTTATTTCCTCAATTAAACAAATTGTTATAAATAACCAATCTGTTTAATCATTTCACATGTTAGGCAGCATTTAGGTTATCACTATTAAAATCTACTAAGTTCTTCCACACAAGTGAATTATAATCAATTTCTTCAGAGTGAATGTAATTTTGATCTAATTCGTCTAGCGTGTAATGTTCAGTATTTGAAAGATTATAATAATTTTCCAGACCATTTTCACGATTGCTTTGGAAATATCCTAGTAGATAGGTCACTGCTTTATCTTTGTTAATTTTATAGTAGGCAATAGTTCTTTGATTTGCTCTCTTATTGGTGGTGTATTGTAATTCAGGATCAGGTGCATAGTATCGGATGGTACCATCTTTATAAATCTTGATTCCACCATCAGTTCTACTATATTTTACCTGTCCTGTTTCTTTGTCATAGAAATAGTAAACTGGAGTTATAGGGTTCACAGAAATAGCTAATGGCGGCTGGATAAATTCTAGATAAGTAATATTACCTTTTCCATATGTTCCTGACGCAGACTCTTGTCTAGTTTGTACAGTACTGGTTACGATATACAAGATTATATCAGACGATTTAAAAATTAATTCCGGTGTTCCATTTCCATCAATATCATAGAAAGCATATTGAACAGGAGAATTAATTAAAGGTTTTAGATTGTCTGCTAAACTACCAACACCAGTTCGTTGACTATCTCTTTCGTTTTGTGATAAATCTTCTAATAAATACTTATATCCTAACCATTTTGTAAGATCAACTGTCTTAGAAAGATATGGTGTGAAGGTTTTATCAGCGTAATAGTCTCTCAAAATATTTTGAGGATATTTGCTAAAGTCCACTTCTGGGGATTTAATATACTTGGTATTTAAATCTGCTAAACTAATATGTTCATCAATATTGTTAACATTATAGAAGTATGCAAAATCTGTGGTCCAACTACTCTCATAATTTTGTTCATCAGTAAATGGACCCATTCCTTTTCTTATAATCTCATAATGTTTTTTATCTATTTTATCGTCAGAATTTTTCTCATAATAAATTTTTATTGTACCATCTTGATATATAGTCATTTTTTGATCTTTGGCACTATCCCATACATCGGCTATATCAGCAACCCTAACCACATCCGGGTGTTGGTTTTGATTGTTCCAACCGGTCCAAGTCCAGACTGTCATAGGATGGTTATCTGCTAAAAAGATAAGCTCTGGCAGACCATCATGATCTATGTCATACAGGGTATAAGTAACTGGTCGTCCAACATACCTTGTAAACAAGGCCTCACGTCCTGAATAATCAGCAGTATTTTTAAGTAACCTCTTGTAAAATGGATAATCTTTTAAACTATAGGGAAGAGTATTCGAAGAAGTTGATTCGCCCTCTATATTATTATCAATATTGTGATGATGGCTTGCTTCGGTAGCTTTTGAGCTATATTCCCCTTTACTTATTGGAATCTCAAAGAAACGTTTGTTTGAGATGAATTTTCCGCTTCCCTTATAAATCCAGGCATCTATATTATATCCCATAGTATAGTCCCCAAATAAGAGAACTTTTCCACTAGCATTATCAAGAATTGGATTTTCTGTGTTTTTTTGTGTTACAGAAGCATGAAACTGTCCTTCCAGACCTAAACCTACAGAAGTATCGAATGAAACTATTGATAAATTCAGGAATCTTGGACGTATTATAGTTTTAGGTCCAATCTTTAACAAAGCATTCATATCCACATCAAGTTTGTTACTAAGACTGATGTTTGGAACATAGTAAGGGTTCTTATCTTTTAGACCAATTTCTGCGGATACTCCAAAGTTAGATTTTGTTTTTATATCTAAAGAACCACTAGCATTGACAAAAAGGTAAAGCTCAGTTTGTATATTTACTCCGGTTTGAGAGGTAAATACTAGCTCACCAACTTTAACTTCCTCATTAATTGTAGCTTTTGCATTATATTTAGAAGACAACTCGATGTCTAATGCTGGCTTCACATATAACTTATTATTTACAAGTTGAATATCAGCTTCAACACTACCTTTTATAATGAGGTCGACATCTATTCCAGAAATCTTAGTATGTAATTTTTTAGTTGCAGAAATTGAAGCTGAACGATTCCATTGGTCAGATTCCTCTTCAGTAACTGTAACGCCTTCTGCTGGTTTAAATGTTGCCTGATCTACATCAAATTTTTCATGATATGAAATATTCTTTGTAACTTCGTCGAGTTTAGCATCTGTCACAACTATCTCAGTCTTACCATTAACAATATTTGAAGAGACAACTTTGAAAGCAAAACCACTAGGATAAGTTCCATTTGCTGGTAGTACAATAATATCACCAGAATTTAGTTTCCGTTCTTCTGTTAAAGTTACATGGTGTTCTTTGTCAGATACCGTATAATCGACAATAGTATCAAATTCGGCAACTGAGGGTTGAAGAATTACTTCTCCTGAATCAATAATTGTTTGTTTTCCTGCTGAAAAACGACCTAAAATATTTTCAACTTGAAGGTTATTAGTAGCATTTGCTGTGATTTTCGCCTTAAAGTCTTTTGCAGCTAATGTATAGGTAAGTCCTTTTATCAAGTGTGTGTAGAAATATCCATCATTTTCTGTTTCCACAGTTTGAAGTGCTATGTTGGGAGCAGAAATAGAGATGTTAGTTTCTTCTAATGCTTTGTTTGTAGAACCTGAGATTGCATATCCCGAAATCAGTATTTCTTCCGGTGGCGTTAATCTAGGTGTAGTTGTAGTGTTCTCACTGACAGTA
>NZ_KV832522.1:0-218 GCF_001837455.1 Streptococcus sp. HMSC068F04 | reverse complement strand
CAAGAAAGTCGAGTTCTTAAGACTGATAAGGTTGAATACGTTAATGATGCAAGTCTTGAAGCAGGAAAAATTCGAGAAGTTGCAGCAGTAGACGGGCAAGTTTTGGTAGAAATCACAGACATCTATGTAAATGGTGAGTTGCAATCAAGTACAGAAAAAGAATTATCCCGTATTGAACCGCAATCTAAGAAGGTTTATCGAGGAACAAAACAGGTATC
>NZ_KV832521.1:0-280 GCF_001837455.1 Streptococcus sp. HMSC068F04 | reverse complement strand
CAACGTATTTCTCTGGTTGGAACTTAGGTTTTTCTGGTGGACGAACAGTATTGTTGAATTCTTTATCAGCTGGGTCAGTAACCTTAGTGATAAGAGCTTTCGCTTTACCATCGTGTGATACTTCAACAGTGACAAGAGCTTTCATACCGTCGTATTGAACTGTGCTGTCAGTACCTTTAACTTCTTCTACTGTGTACTTGTAAGTACCTTCTTGGCCTTTCTTGTACTCAATAGCTTTGAACTTAACGTTACCTTTGGCATCGTTCTTAACAGTTTCGAT
>NZ_KV832520.1:0-4529 GCF_001837455.1 Streptococcus sp. HMSC068F04 | reverse complement strand
AAACGGACTTAAAGTCACAAAATAGAAAAATCTATCACTAGCTTGGAAGTGATAGATTTTCCAATTATTTAAGAACTTCTTGTGTCTTAGCGTAGTTAGCTTCAACAGCTTCTTTTTCGGCTTTCCACCAGTCTTGGTGATCTGTGTACCACTTGATTGTTTCTTCCAAACCTGATTCAAAGTTTGTGAATTGTGGTTCCCAACCAAGTTCTTCACGCAATTTTGTTGAATCAATAGCGTAACGCAAATCATGACCAGCACGGTCTGTGACACGGTCGTAAGCATCCTTTGGTTGACCCATTTTTTCAAGGATAAGTTCAAGCACTTCCTTGTTGTTCTTTTCACCATCGGCACCAATCAAGTAAGTTTCACCGATACGACCCTTAGTGAGGATAGCCCAAACACCAGTTGAGTGGTCATTAGTGTGAATCCAGTCACGGACGTTTTTACCTTCACCATAAAGTTTTGGTTTAATTCCTGACAAGATGTTGGTGATTTGACGTGGGATGAATTTTTCGATGTGTTGGTATGGTCCATAGTTGTTTGAGCAGTTTGAAATAGTTGCTTTAACACCAAATGAACGCACCCATGCTTTAACGATGAGGTCTGAAGCAGCCTTAGTTGATGAGTATGGTGATGAAGGGTTGTATTTTGTTTCTGCTGTGAATTTTTCACCAGGACCTTCACCGTGTCCAGGGAGATCTTCGCGCAATGGAAGGTCACCATAAACTTCGTCTGTTGACACGTGGTGGAAACGAATATCGTATTTACGAGCAGCCTCCAAGAGTGTGTAAGTACCAATGAAGTTTGTGTGGATAAATGGTGATGGGTCGTTCAATGAATTATCATTGTGGCTTTCAGCCGCATAGTGAACGATAGCATCAGCCTTAGCAGCCAATTTATCAACCAATTCAGCATCAGCAATATCACCAACAACCAATTCAACACGGTCACCAAGGATTTCTTCAATATTGGCACGGTTACCAGCGTAAGTGAGTTTGTCAAGGACAGTCACATGTACGTCTGGATGGTTGTTGTAGACATAGTGTACGAAGTTTGAACCGATGAAACCTGCGCCACCAGTTACGATGATATTTTTATATTCAGTCATTTTTTCTCCAAAAAATATTATTTTTCTTAATCGTTCCTTAAATCAATCTTTTTTAGCTTTCCTTAGGTGAGTACGGACGTCAGCGAACTTCGAAGAAGTTCCATGACTAAGTTTTGAGCCTGATGTCTCAAAACTTCCGAGCACCTGAAACACAATGATTCAGGTGCTTTTCTCACGGCGGAAAGCTAATCATATAGCTCGCTTCGCTCGTTTATAACAAAGCTAAAAACTATATAATGATTTTCTTAATTGTTTCAAGAGCTATATTTTTACAAATCCTCTGGTTTGAGGGGGTTAACGTCTTTGAGCAATGGGTGATTTTTATCTGCTTCTGAGACTTCTGCTTCTTCCAAGTTTTCCCACTTGATATCAAGGCTTGGGTCAGCATAGTTGACAAAGGCATATTTAGGTTTAAGTTCAAGTGCCCAGTAATCGTTTACGAGATAGCTGTATGATACTTTGTCAGACAGAACTTGGAAACCATTGGCAACACCACGAGGAACAAAGATTCCTTTTGAGGCATCAATAACAGTTTGATAAGTATTCCCAAACGTTTCGCCTTCACGGAGGTCAACCCAAGTTCCAAGAACCTTTCCTTCATCTGCCACTGAGATGTATTTATCCCAAGGCTCGGCGTGCAAGCCACGCAAAACATTTTTACGTGAGAAAGAAACGTTATTTTGCAATTTTCCTTCTGCAAAGAATGATTCTGGAAAACCAAGTGGCAACATCTTTTCCTTTTGGAAGTTTTCCTTGAACCATCCACGGTTATCTCCATGAACAGGAATATCAAATTCAAGCAGACCTGGGATGGCATCAATCTTGCGTGCAGCTAATTCTTTACCAAAAAATTGTTCAGTCATTATGCTTCTCCAATCAAACGGAGCAAATATTGTCCGTATTCATTTTTCTTAAGTGGTTGTGCCAATTCAAGAACCTGTTCTTTAGTGATATAACCCATGCGATAGGCAATCTCTTCAAGGTTAGCTACTTGGACATTCTGCAAACGTTGAACTGTTTCGATGTACTGAGCAGCCTGCAAGAGACTTTCGTGAGTGCCTGTATCCAACCAAGCAAAGCCACGTCCCATAAGCTCAACAGAGAGGTCTCCACGTTCTAGGTAAGCCTTGTTAACATCCGTGATTTCAAGTTCGCCACGAGGGCTTGGCTTGATGTTTTTAGCAATTTCCACAACATCATTGTCATAGAAATAAAGACCAGTTACAGCAAAGTTTGATTTTGGATGCTCAGGTTTTTCCTCGATAGAGATGGCATTCATATTGTCGTCAAACTCAACAACTCCAAAACGTTCTGGGTCCTTAACTTGATAACCAAAGACTGTGGCACCTTTTTCCTTAGCTTCAGCACGTTGAAGCATGGCAGAAAGACCATTGCCATGGAAAATGTTATCCCCGAGGACAAGTGCAACACTATCGTCACCAATGAAGTCTTCACCAATGATAAAGGCTTGAGCCAATCCATCTGGGCTTGGTTGTACTGCGTAAGAAAGTGAAATACCGAACTCAGAACCATCACCAAGAAGCTCTTCAAAACGTGGAAGGTCCTGTGGCGTTGAGATGATGAGAATTTCCTTAATACCAGCCAACATAAGCGTTGAGAGTGGATAGTAAATCATTGGTTTATCGTAAATCGGCATCAGTTGTTTTGATGCAGCACGTGTCAATGGATACAAACGTGTCCCTGAACCACCTGCAAGAATAATACCTTTCATAAGAAGGCTCCTTTTTTCTCTAATATATTATCTATATTTTAGCATTTTTCAGCCCTCTTGTCACGGTAAACCCTATGTTCTTAAGCTTTCATTAAGAAAATCACAAGTGCCCATTTTCTTAATCCAATCTAAAAAAGGATTTCGATTGAAACCCTTTTCGATTGAAGATAATATCTTGCAATATTCCCCTTGGGAAGTGTGATTATCATCCTCTTAGTGTCTTTGTGCACTCATCCAGTCAAAGATACTGTTATAAGTTTGTCCATTGACACTGGCACGAGAGCCACCTCCATTGGTTGGATCAGTGGCTACCATACCACTGTAACCCTCCCAATTTTTCGTATTTTCAGGATGCTGAACGCCAATCACCTGGTCATGGAAGAAATAAATCCAAGCCCAATGCCCATCATACTCTGTCCCAGGAAGATCAGTCCCAGTAGCTGTTTCAAAGTATGAGAACCACTTGTTAGTAGCTCCGGAGGTAATCAAGCTCTTATATAAAGGCAAGACACTATTTTCTGGTTGGACTGTTGCGTCTGCCTTTGTGTGAATCAACCACATAGGCTGGTTCTTCAGTTTATCAATTCCAGATTGGTCAACGGTTAGTGGCGCTGCAATTGGAATGAGAGCTGCAAAATAATCTGGATAAGTTGCTCCCATGGTCAAGACCATACCACCACCATTTGAAACTCCCGCAAGATAGATTCGTCCCTTATCTACCTCAGGGTGATTAGCTAGGTAGGTATCAATGGTCTCTTTGAGTTGGGCTGCGTTATCCGACCCCCAAGGTGTCTGCGTTTGAACAGCTAGAACATTAACCCCACGCGCCTGATCACCAGTTGTTAAGAAATGGCCTTGAATATCAGGCTGGGTAAGCGCATAGACGTCATTTGAAAGAAGCGGAATATTCATGTCTGTCCCTCTTTCACCAATGCCGTGTAGCCAGACAATCAATGGTTTGGTGCTATTCCCAGTACCAGTCTGGGCACTATAAGCCGCATACTGCATGTTACCTACCTGTCCGCGCTCGTCGAAAACCTCCGTCGTTGGCATCAAACGATTGTTGATAGCATCTTGTTCAGATGAAACCATCTGTGACTGACTACTACCTTCTGCCACTACTGACAAGTCTTTCATTGATACCATGTAACTTTCCAGCCATTGGTTAGTCCAAGTAGAAAGGTTGAAATACATAGGTTCAGCATTCCCACCCATGTTGTAGCGGTTATAAGACGGTAGGCTCAATTCAAGCGTCACGTACTTGCTATTGTCATAATAGACCACATGCCCCTTATCATCAGAAACATAAGAGTTCGTTACCTGACAACTGACCCCTGCTGTTGTAACCTGAGTTGAGCTGTGGACAACCTCTGGCGTGACCTTCTGATTAAATTCAAAAATGACTTTGGTTACAGCCGGTCCAAACTCATAACTTTCTAGAACAATACTTGTCTTTGTCACAGCCAAGTCTTCTGCTGCCCCTGCTTTGACAGACAGGCCTAAACTTATGGCTAGCAAAGTAACAATGACTGTCACATATACTTTAACTTTTTGGAACATAGTCCCTCCCCTTTTTTATTAGTATTCACCTACAATCAATGAACAGTTACTATTTTATCATTTTCTAATCAAATAAGAAATAGATGCAAAGAAATTCTAATCATAACCACCCGTCTAACGGGTGGT
>NZ_KV832519.1:53203-53892 GCF_001837455.1 Streptococcus sp. HMSC068F04 | reverse complement strand
CAACACCAGCTACTAGTGAAACACCTGCAGTAAGCACAACACCAGCTACTAGTCTAGTGCCTTCAAAAGACATTCATTCCATGAATTCTGTCACTTATTCATCTACACAAACACGTAATGCAGGGATTAAATCGGAAGCCGATGGAAAATTGACAAGTCACGATTTACCAAAAACAGGGGATACAAACTCTAAAGTTGGTATGTTAGGTATGATTTTTGTTGGACTTGGTTTGACAAGCTTCGTTTATAAAGGGCGTCACAGACGTTCATAATAAACAAATGACTAGAGACGACTTAAAGAACGAGACTATTGAAACTTTTGTCTTTAAACTCTAAATAGTAACGAAAAACGAGGAATCTTCTTAATTAAGAGTAGATTCCTCGTTTTTTCTAACTTATCATAAACCGTGTTAACAATTTATACTCTTTATTGCCATATACATAGTTTAGCACTGAACTATATATCGTGTATAATCTATTAACCGTTAAATGATTTATAAATCACTCAAAGCTTCCTTAGTTGTCTCTGCAGCTACGTGTGCATATACCTCTACCATTGCAGTCCCCTTGTGTCCCAATTGTTGAGAGACTAGGAGGCTGTCTTTTGTTTGCTCATATAGACGTGTCGCAGTTTGTGAGGAGTAGTGGGTTTACCATAGGCGGTAGATAACTTCTTCACCAATAGCTCG
>NZ_KV832519.1:51657-53103 GCF_001837455.1 Streptococcus sp. HMSC068F04 | reverse complement strand
TAAGAAGAATGCTTTATCTGAATCACTTGCCAAGTAGACAGATATTTACAATGTCTCCCCTTCCACCTTTTTGAATGGGAGACAACGAAAAATAAGAAGACCTTGAAAGAGCTAAGAACTAGTTTATCAACTTTAAGGTCTGCTCAATAAAGTTATATGTCCTAACACTTCTTTTTCCAAAAAAAACTGTTAGGCAAGGGCTAACCATTGTTCGAGGAAGCTATGACACTTACCAAATTAACAATCTCATCAAGTATTTCAGAAAAAGAAATCCCTTTTGTGTAACTATATTTATTTGAATAGTTTTGCCATTGTTGTTGTTGAATAGGGTCAGTTTTGAAAGATTCCATAAGTTGAACGATTTCATTATAGTCAAGTTCTGTTTCACGATAAGAGAAGGTTCTTTGACAAGCAACATTTAATTGTCTAAAGTCAATGTCGTTTTTCTTCAACTTAGAAAGGATATAGACATCGTAGAAATCTTTGCTGCGGCTATTCAAAAAGTTTCTTGAGTAAATAGTTTGTAACTTTTCAGCCAAGATGGTTTCAATTGTGTAAGCTATGATTGAAAAGCTTTCATCGTTAAAAATAGCTTTATAAGCATAGGTTACAGGGTGAGGTGTGACAATATCACCGGTCGCAATATCTAAATGAATAATTTGTTTAATATTTTCCAGTTGACATAATATGGTTGCTCTATAACCGCCATAATTATCACTTTCTTTGATAGATGATATAGATTGAATAGAAAATTGAATATCATCTTTCGATTCGGTAAAAATTTCTTCTAGTTGCTGTTGAACATTTTCTTCAGATAAAGTCTGCTTATGAAATAAAAAGTCAATATCTACCGTACTACGAGACTCAACACCTATGACATTCGAAAGTAAAAACCCACCCTTAAAAATATAGTGATCTGCATAAGAACTTTGACTTAGTTTTTTCAAAATAATTTCGAGAAAATAATAGGTCATTACTGAATTAAAAGTTAACCCTGTTTGTTTTGAAATTTTATGACAGAGAGCTGTTAACTTTGCTTTGTTCATAGTAGCACCTCCAAGGTTCGTTTAACTTCATCCGATATATTTAATTTTTGAGCATATTCATAGAGATTTACAAGATTTTTTTTAGGGAAGCTACTATACGTTTGAAGTGTTTTAACAAAGAGCTCGGTATCAATCTTATCTCTATTACGGATAAAATCACACAAAACACGTTCAAAATCATAAATATTAACAGTATTTCCCATGGAAGTTTTTACTCTAGTGATACCAAGGTTGAAATTCTCTTTTGAAACACTGTGAATATTGATATTTAAGGGTGCATTCCTAAAACGGTATCCCTTGGGAACTGTTACTTCAAAATATTGTGGAATTTCATCTGTAAGTCCCTGTAAATAAAGGGAAGAGATGTATGAAAAGACAGTTCTAGGATAACGATATTGAA
>NZ_KV832519.1:50847-51557 GCF_001837455.1 Streptococcus sp. HMSC068F04 | reverse complement strand
TTCTAGGATAACGATATTGAAAGAAATAGTATTCATCATAGTCTCCATTAGCAGATAAATAGATCCCTTTTGCAATCCTAAAAATAACTCCCTCGTTCTCTAATCTTGATAGATATATGGTAGGAATACCAATTTTTTTACAATCCTTGTAGGTAATCATGCCATTGTTCCTATCTAGATAGTCAAGTAACAGTTCTTTTTTTGACATACCTGTCCCCCCTTTTGTTGCTTTTGTACTACAATTTTAGCAATTTAGAAGTACAAAAGCAACATTTTAAATGGTATCCAACATCATTTATTATTCTCTTACTATAAATAATGCCAAAAATCTAACATTTCATTTTCTGAATGGGAAAAGCTACCGTACTTTTTGTACGGTAGCTTCTATAACCATGATGCCGTTTCCCCATAAGAGAGTAATGCACATAGGCAATCAGACAAATAATGTACATATACCCCGCTATAATGTGTATCCGGTATCTTTAAAAATTGGTGTGATAATAGTCCTACATCACAAATCACTCAAGGCTTCCTTAGTTGTCTCTGCAGCTACGTGTGCATAAACTTCTACCATTGCAGTTCCTTTGTGTCCTAATTGTTGGGAGACTAAGAGACTGTCTTTTGTTTGCTCATATAGACGTGTCGCAAGTGTGTGTCGCAATTTGTGAGGAGTAGTAGGTTTACCATAAGCGGTAGATAACTTCTTCACC